>CALWGN010000083.1 GCA_944380055.1 uncultured Lachnospiraceae bacterium | reverse complement strand
TATGTTTACCAGAGAGCTCTTTTTATCTTCTCTTAATTTTTTTATATTTTTTATAAGTTTAATATAGACATATTATTTTTTAAATTAAATCATATTATACCTAAGATGTCAAGATTAATTTGGCTTTTAATAATCTTTTTGCCCTAAAAAACTTCCTATTATATATTTTTTTACTATAAATTTTCCCAAAGTAAAATTTTAAAATTGATTTTTTCTATGTTTTCAGTTATAATTATGTATCCGATGCAAACAGTTGTTACTATAGGGTTTACAAAATATTGCTAGTAGCCATTGGTTGTTAGATTCTAAGAAAGCCTTAGTAGTAACACTTTTTTATTTTCCTATTACTATTTTATTGGAGTATATCATGAATATAATAGAAAAAATATTAAATATGTTATTTTATCTTATTACTACTATTTTTATTCTCTATATTATTGTGGTGTTTGTTTTTCCTAAACAGATAAATGAGGTTATTGATTATCGTTTTTATACAATATCAACAGATAGTATGGAACCTATAATTCCTATGCATTCACTTGTTTGTGTGAAAACATTTGAAACAAAGGAAGATGTAGAATTACAACCACAACAAATTATTACATTTAAGATAACTAATAGTGGTAATACATCTATTTTAACTCATCATTTTAATCAAATAGAAACTTCTGATAATGGCACAAAATATTATCGTACTAACGCGCATGAAATTGATAGTTTAGATCCTTATGATATTACTAGAGAAGATTTAATCGGAACATATGCCTTTCATATCCCTTATATAGGAAAATTTATTTCATTTTTCCAAAATGGTCACGGTATTATACTTTATATTTGCCTTACACTTCTTTTCTTTATTTATCGTATCATTAAGCTATGCTTAAAAATCAAGAAGAAGTATCAACGAGAAGAAGTATTATTACAAACAAACTCAGAAGATAAAAGGTCAAAATCACATATAAAAAAAGACTATATTTTAGCAGAAGCCGAAAAAAATATGATGCAAAATAATTTAGATAAAGATATTACAGCTTCTATAGAGAATGCTATATCGTTTAATCATAACGAATCTAAACGTAAAAATAATGGAATGGATTCTAATAAAAATTTGTTTCACTCAGAAACATTTGATACAGTAAAGGACAGCAACGAAGATTTTACTTCTACTCTTATCAATTTTATGAAACATCTAAATGAAGAAGAGGGAGATATAAATTCATTTGAACATTATGAAAGTAATGTTACTGCCTCCAAACCTTTAGCTAATAAGGAAAATATTATTGTAGAAAACGCTGTTACTAACCAACAGTTCCATGAGATAGACAAACCAATTCTTAGTGAGATAATTTCTAATCGACACAATATTATTATTAACGATAACATGGAAATTATTACTACAAAGAACAATGTATCGGTTAGCACCCTTGCTTCTCCCCCAACAAATAGTGATAACAAAAAAATAACTATTATTGTTATTTCTAATTGTGATGGCAATCTAAATAATAATGAACTTTCTGTGACAAATAGTAAAACTATCTATGACAGTAAAACTATCTATGATAGTAAAACTATCTATGATAGTAAGGAAGAATTGTATAGTATAGAAGAAGCAGGTTCTAAAAACTCTACGTTGGATAAGGATGATGCTTCTATAAAAGCTACGCCTAACAGAGTTATTATTACCACATCTTCTTCTAAGAAGCATAACTATAATAAAAAACGTTTAGCATCAAATAAAACTGTTCATGTTACAAAACAATCCGTTTCTTTAAAGGAAAATTCTTGTAAAAAAGATTCTCTTAAATATAAGAAACCAGTTTTAAAACTAAACTTACCACTACCAAATATAAAACAGAAACATTTTAAAAGAAAATCCTCATTAAAGAAATATTTTAAATAAAGGTATTATGTAAATTTCTGCTAATTCAGTTATGGATTTGTTTCGTATATGTTTCAAAATAAATAAGCACCTAGAATTTATTAACTAGGTGCTTTCATAGTATAATTAGGTTATTATATTAGTTTTCATATGAGACTGATTCGTATGAATTTCTCAAACATTAACGATAATAGATAGATTTTGTTTCTGGATCTCCTTCTTCATCAAAAGTATCTTTACTTATGATTGCTATGTAGTCTATACCTTCTTTATTCGGCTCATCCTTATATACAAAATATCCTTCAAATTTTAAAGTATATGTTTTACCAGTAGTTGTTATGATATTATCAATAGTTCCTGCTATTCCTCTTTTAATCCAACCTTCAGGTGTAGAAGTACCTGATACAGGTTCATCATATACATCATCATAGGATATAATATTTCCGTCTATGAATTTCATCAGTTCAGCGATATCACTCTCTAAGTTGGGATAATTTTCTTTTACATAGGGAGAAAATATTTCTAAAATTGATTCATGTTCGCCAGATTCAATTCCCTCTATAATAATTTTTGCATCCTGTCTTACCATTCTTGGGGCAGTAACCTTATTCTTTGAGTTTAATGAACAGGCACTTAATGACAAAATCATCGAGATAATTCCCAATAATATGAAAATCCTCCTATTGAAGTTACTCATTATTATCTCACTCCTTCAATCGCGGCTATATTCAGTTGGAACAATACCATTTTTGTACTAATCGACTTGCTTCTTCCAAATACTATCTATTTATTATCCTTTATCATATGATTGTTGCATCACTCATTTATTTTTCTTCATTTCACTTTATAGGAGATTAAATTCTTTTGCGTAAATAGCCATCCCTTTTACATTATTTAAGCCATTAGGAACTAATTCTTTTGCCATAAATATATCATCTTCTACTGGAAATGGACATTCTATTTTATATTTACTTGCATTTTCATATCCAAATTTTTTATAGTAATGTGGATGTCCTAGTACAATACTTCCTTTAAATCCTAGTTCTCTTCCTATTCGATGCCCTTCTTTTATAAGGGCACTTCCTATTCCTTGTCTTTGCATTGACGGTAATACAGAAAGAGGTGCTAATGCTAACACTTGTTCGTTACCAACAGTTAACTTTGTAAAGAGAATATGACCTACAACCGTTCCATCCACCTCTGCTACTAAAGATAATTGTGGAATAAATGCATCACTAGTTCTTAATTTTACAACTAAATCTTGTTCTGTATGGTCAGAATATTCTTCTTTCTCAAATGCTGAAAAAATAACATGATAAACTTGTTTAAAATCTTTTTCTTGTTCCTGTCGTATTGTAACGTTCATTGTTCTCTCCTTTTATTATCCTTTATCATATGACTATTACATCATTCATTTATTTACTTTTCTTCTTTGCATGAGTATTTCTAATCGTTTTTTTCTTTTTTGGTTTTTGCTGTTCTTTTCCTACATTTTTCCCATTGCCTTTATATCCGCCCTTTTGCTTAGTTGTAGCAAAAGCATTTCCTTTTTTCAACGCTGCCTTTCTTGGGCGAATTAAACAATGTTTTTCAAAACCAATTAAATCTTCTCTTCCTTCACTTAAAAGTGCTTCTTCTACTAAATCATAGTTCTTTGGATTTCGATATTGAATTAACGCTCTTTGCATTGCCTTTTCATGATGGTTGGTAGGAACGTATACTGGCTGCATTGTTCTTGGATCTAATCCTGTATAATACATACAAGTAGATATGGTAGATGGTGTAGGATAAAAATCTTGCACCTGCTCTGGCATATATCCAATATCTCTTAAATATTCCGCTAACTCTATTGCTTCTTTCATAGAAGAGCCTGGATGTGAAGACATTAAGTATGGTACTAAAAATTGTTTTTTCCCTAACTGCTCATTTGTCTTTTTATACTTAGCAACAAATTCTTGATATACAGAATTTTCTGGCTTGCCCATATAAGATAATACTTTATTTGCTACATGTTCTGGCGCCACCTTTAACTGTCCACTAACATGATGCTCACATAACTCTTTCATAAAATCATTTTTCTTATCTGCAAGAACATAGTCAAAACGTATTCCTGAGCGAATAAATACTTTCTTAACTTTTGGAATTTCTCTTAATCTTCTAAGTAATGTCAAATAATCTGAGTGATCTGCAATTAAGTTTTTACATGGCTTTGGAAATAAACATTGTTTTTTTATACAAGCACCTAATGTATTTTGCTTTTCACAAGCAGTATGCCTAAAGTTTGCAGTAGGTCCACCTACATCATGAATATATCCTTTAAAGTCTTTCTCTTCTACCATTTTATAAGCTTCTTTTACAATAGAGTCATGACTTCTTGTTTGAATAATTCTTCCTTGATGGAATGTTAATGCACAGAAATTACATCCCCCAAAACATCCACGATTATTAATTAAACTAAACTTTACTTCTGAAATTGCTGGTATTCCTCCTGCCTCTTCATAAGATGGGTGGTAGGTTCTCATATAATTTAAATCATATGTTTGATCCATTTCTTCTTGTGTAAGTGGTTTTGATGCTGGATTTTGTACAACAAATAAACGTTCACCATATGGCTCTACCAATCGTTTTCCTGAGTATGGATCGGTATTGCAATATTGAATATAGAAGCTTTTTGCATATTCTGCCTTATCACTTTTTAACTCTTTGTAACTTGGAAGCATAATAGCATCATATACAACATCTAATGACTTTGTTTTATACACTGTTCCTTCAATAAATGTAATATCTTTAATATCAATTCCAGCATTTAGGGCATCTGCAATTTCTACAATAGACTTTTCTCCCATTCCATAAGAAATAAGGTCAGCTTGCGAATCTAATAATATGGAACGTTTTAGCGTATTTGACCAATAATCATAATGTGCCAAACGTCTTAAACTCGCCTCAATTCCTCCAATAATAATTGGACTATCTTTGTAAACACGACGAATGTAATTGCAATATACCGTAACTGCATAATCTGGTCTTTTTCCTATTATTCCACCAGGGGTATAGGCATCTGTTTGTCTCCTTTTTTTCGATACGGAATAATGATTTACCATTGAATCCATATTTCCACTAGAAACTAGAAAACCTAAACGTGGCTTTCCTAATACCTGTATTTCTTCATCATTTTTCCAATCTGGCTGAGCAATAATTCCTACTTTATAGCCATGTGCTTCTAATGTTCTTGTTATAATTGCATGTCCAAAAGATGGATGGTCTACATAAGCATCTCCACTTACAAAGACAAAATCAACTTCCTCCCATCCTCTTTTTTTCATATCTTCTCGATTCATTGGTAAAAAATCTATCATTCTATTTTTGTATACAATGTTTTCTTGTATACAGCCTTCCTTTCTATTTCTTATTTTCACTTCTTCTTTGCCTTGCTGCTTCTATTAAATGCTTTGCTAAAACTGATGTAGTCACTGTCCCAACTCCACCAGGAACTGGTGTTGCCATAGATGCATATTCTTCTATACTTACTATATCTACATCACCGCAAAGCTTGTTATTTTCATCTAGGTTAATTCCTACATCAATAACAATCGCACCTTCTTTTACATATTCTTTTGTAAGCATTTTTGCCTTTCCAGCTGCAGCAATTATAATGTCTGCTCTACTACATTCTTTTTCCATTTCCACTGTTTTCGTATGGCAAATAGTAACGGTTGCATTTTCTTTCATAAGTAGCATTGCCAAAGGTTTTCCTACTACTAAGCTACGACCAACTATAGCTACTTTTTTTCCTTCTAATGGTATGTTAGCATGATGCAACATCTCCACTACTGCCTGAGCAGTGCAAGGTGCAAATCCAGTTTTATCCCCTGCAAATATTTTTGCCATATTTTTATGGCTAATTCCATCAATATCTTTTATAGGATTAATGAGCTGAATAATTTCTTCTTCATTGATATGTTTTGGTAAAGGACGAAGAAGTAAGATACCATCAATCTCATTATTATCATTAATTTTTTCAAACTCTTCTTGAAACTTGTTGTGTGTAATGGTTTCTGGATATGTAAATAGACTATAATTTAGCCCTATTGTTTCCATTCTTTTTACTGCACCACGTTCATAAGAAAGATCATCTGGACGTTCTCCTACTCTTACAATTGCTAAATGTGGTATATAATCTAGTGTAGAAAGATTTTTCTTCATTTCTTCATTCATAGCAGAAACAACACTAGCTCCCTTTAATAATTCCATAGGTTTTCCTCTTTTCTTTTAATTTGAAATTTCACTTAACACATAGGCAAATATTTCATCACATTTTTCTGTACCTTCTCCAATTAATGTGTTTGCTTTTTCTTCTAATTCTTTTGCTTTTTCTTTATTACTCATCATTTTTGTATTAATAAATACATTCATAGCGCTAGAAAGCAATGCACTTCTACAAAATTGAATTCCTACCCCTATATCGCTAAGAGCAAGACGACTTCCTATTTTAGCTAAACGTTCCAATATAATAATAACTTGTAATACAACTTCCATCATTTCAATTGGAACAATTGTAGCACCTAACAAAGCCTCTTCCATAAATTGATTCCGATAATTAATTTCTTCTTCTGTATTTTTGGGTAAGCTATATGCCTTTGCTACTGGAATAAAAGCTTTTGCATCTTTTTCAACAAACTCTAAACTTACCTTTTTAAGCTTTTCTAGCATATGTAAAGACTGTTGTAACTCACTTTCATATTGAGCAAACTTTTTCTTTCCAGTTGTTAAATTTGTTACCATTTGTCCTAATGCTGCACCAATGGCATTACCTAGAGCCGCTGCACCACCGCCTCCTGGCACTGGGTCTTTACTTCCTAATTGATATAAAAACTGTTCTATTGTTACTTCTTTCATAATTATAACTTTATCTCTTTTCCTTTTTCTTTCTAGCAGATATATTTATATATCTGTTTACATAGCCGTTAATAATCC
>CALWGN010000082.1 GCA_944380055.1 uncultured Lachnospiraceae bacterium | reverse complement strand
GCAGAGTTAATTTTAGTAATTAAATTATTTTTGATATTCGTAGCAATTTTAATCGTTTGTGGGATTGTATTGTTATTAACATTAATATTCCACGCAGTTAAATTTTTTATCGAGGAGAAGAAAAAGGAGAAAGAAAATGGGGATAAGGAAATTTAAAAGACAAACATATGGGAGAGAGTATATAGATAAAACAAAACTTAAGAGGGAAATAAAACAAGATGTAGACAGACATATAAAGGAGAAGATGGAGAAAGAGTTATACATACGAGCAGAGAATACATTTAAGCTTTATCTTTTAATCACACTAGAATACCTCTCTTATAAACGTGGATATAAAAAGAAAAGCTTAGAACACTTCTTAGAATTTGCAAAAAGTAGATTTATAGCGATTACGGATAATGCGGATAACAAAGAAGTGGGTTTTAGCATCGAGGACTTAAAGAAAACAGTCGAAGAAGAAACTGGATTGGATTTAAAAGAATTTGTTATATATGATTAAGGAGAATGCGAATGACACTAGAAGAATTAAATGAGGTATATTACATAAACCTAGAAATTAAATCTTTGCAATTAGAATTGGAAGAGTTAAGACAACAAAACTTTTATAAAGCCAATATAATAACAGATATGCCACGTGGTGGACATGGGGTAGAACAACCTACAAGTTATGTAGATAAAATATTAGAAATAGAGGATATGTTAAAATATAGCTTAAAAAGATTACAGATAGAACGAAAAAAGATATTAGATTATATAAATAAAATACAAGATAAAGAATTGAGGGAAATAATAAGATTTAGATGTATCAATAATCTAAGTTGGTATCAAATAGGGGATTTATTAGAAAAAGACAGAAGAACAGTATCGAGAAAATTCTTTAACTTTTTTAAAAAATGTACTGAATGTGACACTTAGACTATGTTATAGTATATAATGTAAAGAAATTTACAAAGTGTTATGTTTAATTAGTTCTTATCTAAGAAGTAATAGCTACTAGGCTACCCCCCTTGCTTAGTAGCTATATGGAGAAGTACTCAAGTGGCTAAAGAGGCACCCCTGCTAAGGGTGTAGACCGTGTAAGCGGTGCGAGGGTTCGAATCCTTCTTTCTCCGTTTTTATTGGAGACTTAGCTCAGTATTGGTAGAGCAATCGGCTCATAACCGAGATGTCGCAAGTTCAAATCTTGCAGTCTCCACTATCTGGTTTAGTATAACCAGAGGCTTATTGTAAATCCTTTCTTGTAAACGTATGATTGAATCGGAGTGTATGGTAGAAATGTTGGTTCGATTCCAACACACTCTGTTTGCCGTTTCTGGTTGGCGGCGAGAAAAAAACCAGAGTACATGCATTTTTGGGCATATAATCTCCTTTTAAAAGTATTTTTTATTGTTACATCCAAAGAAGTCTGTTAGAGCGTAGAACTCTAATGGGCTTTTTTATTATATAGAAACTAACACAGATAGGAAGGTGAGGTGATTGGCAGGTTATGAAAACATAAAGGATAAAGGATTTGATAAACGAAGCACGGAAGAACTACGACTTATATCATCCAATGGAGGAAAAGCATCTGGAGAGGCAAGGAGAAGAAAGGCAGACTTCCGTAAAACATTAAATATGCTTTTGACGGCTAAAATAGATAGTGAGGAATGGACACCCTTATTGGGGAGTTTGGGGTTGGATAGCACATTGGAAAGTGCTTTAAACATGGCAATGATAAAAAAGGGATTAGCAGGAGACGTAAAAGCGTTTGAAGCAATTGCAAAATATTCTGGGCAAAGTACACAGACATTGAGAGAAGATGAGGAGCAGGATATTAGAATTGCAAGAGCAAGAAAAGCAAGAGATCAGGAGATAGGAAATACGGATAGCTCCGATGAAAGTATACAGGCATTCCTAAAAGCGATGAAACCAACGCAAGAGGATTTGGATTCTATATTTGATGAAAGCGAGGAGGAGAATATAGATGGCGAAGAAGCAGAAGAAACCATCTAATTTTAAATTTAAGCCGTTTTCAAAAAAACAGAAGCAGTTAATGCATTGGTGGAGACCAGGACTTGCATCAGCAGGTAATGATTTTGTAATAGCGGACGGTTCCATCCGTTCCGGAAAGACGATTTCCTGTATTGTTGGCTTTCTCACCTGGTCGCAAGAAGTGTTTTCAGGAGAATCTTTTATTCTTGCTGGAAAGACTATGGGGGCTTTGAAAAAGAATGTAATCCGGCCAATGCTACAAATGTTAGAGGCTTGGAAATGGCCATATACATACATTCGTTCTGGTACAGATGCAAGAGTTGAGATTGGAAGTAATACGTATTATTTATACGGAGCAAATACAGAAGCTAGCCAGGATGCGTTGCAAGGTCTAACTGCTGCTGGAGCATATTTAGACGAAGCAGCGTTGTTTCCACAGTCATTCATTGATCAGGCGATTGGCCGTTGCTCTGTGGATGGTTGGAAAGTATGGATGAATTGCAATCCGGAAGGACCTCACGCTTATATAAAAGAGGAGTTTATTAATAAAGCAAAAAGCAAGAAAGTTTATCGATTGCATTTTATGATGGATGATAATCTTACTCTTTCACAAAGTCGAAAAGAAGCATATAAACGTTCATGGGCACATGGCAGCGTATTCTATAAACGATTTATACTCGGGTTATGGGTAGCTGCTGACGGACTTATATATCAGCAGTTTGCGGATAATGTTAAGGATTATCTCATTAATGACAAATGGCTAGAAGAAAATGAAATAGTATATGCAACCATTGGAGTCGATTTCGGAGGAACGAAGTCGGCTCATTCTTTTACCCTAACGGGTTTTACAAGAGGTTACAAACAAGTAGTTGTTTTGGATGAATATTATTGCAAAAAGAGAATTAATCCAAAGCAACTGGAAGATGACTTTGTTGATTTTGTAAAGCGTGCAAAAACAAGATTTAAGGTGTATGAAGCTTATTGCGATAGTGCAGAGCAAACGTTAATATCTGGGTTAGAGATGGCATGTGTTCAGAATCATATAGGAATTGAGATTAAAAATGCAATAAAAGGATCCATTAATGACAGGATTGCATTTTATAACAGTCTGATTGCACAGAACCGATGGAAAGTAATGAAACACTGCAAAAATATTATTAGCGCATTTGAAAACGCTTGTTATGACGAAAAGAAAAAGAATATGGATGTTCGTCTTGATGATGGATTAATGAATGTAGATAGTTTAGATAGCACGGAGTACAGTACAGAAAGTGTACAAAATGAAATATTATACATTGCAGCATAGGAGGTGAAGTATTGAAAACGATACAAGGATATTTGATTGATAGTGGATACACTACGGTATCGGATTCTACATACAGTCATATAGATGAATGGCTAGAATGGTACCAGGGAGAAGTTGAAAAATTTCATAAATATAAGATTTATAACGGAATGTCCATTGTAACAGAAAAAAGGTATCGCTTAGGAATGGCAAAAAAAATATGTGAAGATTGGGCAAATCTGCTACTAAATGAAAAGTTATCTATAAAAGCTGGTAATTTTGATAATAGGCTTAATGAGATTCTTCACGTAAATAATTTCCGTACAAGGGCAAATCAATTAATTGAATTAATGTGTGCACTTGGAACAGGTGCTTTTGTTGAGTATCTGGATGGAGATGGTCAGGTCTGTATTGACTATGTAAGAGCAGATATGATTTATCCATTAAAGTGGGAAAACGGAGACATTATTGAATGTGCATTTGGAAGTTATAGAACAAAAGGAAATGAAGATTACATTTATTTGCAGATCCATCGTAAAGGAATAGGAGATGGAGAGAATGCGAGTATTTATTACATTGAAAATAAATTAATTAATGCTGAAACTGGAAAAGAATGTGAAATGGAGGAAGTGGCTGAGATTATTGAGACTGGAAGCCAGCAACCGCTATTTCAGATAATCGTGCCAAATATTTGTAACAATATTGATTTGGATAGTCCACTTGGAATTTCCATTTACGCTAATAGTATTAGCCAATTAAAAAGCTGCGATTTGATTTACGATTCTTATATAAATGAATACCGGTTAGGAAGAAAACGTATCCTTGTACCAATTACGGCTGCTAAGATAGAAATGCAAAAAAATGGAGTTACTGCTCCTGTTTTTGATCCGAGTGAAACAGTCTTTTATGCAATGCCAGGTGATAGAGATAGTGATTTAAAAATAACAGAGGTTGATATGGCTATCAGGGCAACAGAGCATGAGCTTGGAATACAGCGTGCGCTTGATATACTAAGCCTTAAATGCGGTATGGGAACTGGAAGGTATCAGTTTGATTCTAGTGGAGTGAAGACCGCAACAGAGGTAATATCGGATAAATCAGATTTATATCAAAATCTAAAAAAGAATACGATAGTGATAAAGGATGCACTAATCAATCTTGTAAAGGCGATAGCGTTTCTTGATGGATATGGAGAGGTAGAAGTTATTGTTGATTTCGATGATAGCATCATTGAAGACGTAAATACAACAATAGATAGAAATATCAAATTGGTTCAAGCTGGATTGCGTTCTAAGCTATCAGCAATTATGGAGATTAATAAGTGTAGCGAACAGGAAGCAGCAAAGGAAATGGAAAAAATTGCAGAAGAAAGCCAAATTAGTGGGCAGGATATTGACTGGACAGATAGAGATAGCCAGGATGAAGAAGAGAGCGAAACGGAAGATGTAGAAGAGGATGATGTAGATGAGTCTACTAGAAAATCAAAGAAACGCTGATGAGATTTCTAATATCTATCAGGAACTTGAAGAAATGCTTATGGCTAATATTATAAATCATTGCAAAAATTATAAACAGCCAATTCAAAGTGATGAATGGAATATGCAAAAGCTTGCGGAATTAGGAAAACTAAACAGCGAAAACATAAAGATAATAGCGAAGCAGACAGGTATTGCAAAGTCCATTATAGAATCTATGCTCTTTGAAATGGCTGGAAACGTGCTTGGAAGATTAGAACCATCTTTTCGAGCATTGGTAAGGCAAGGATTGACGGAGGATGCTGTTAATATTGATAAGAGTAAAAATATAAAAAAAGCGATGAAAGTACTTTACAAGCAAGCCAATGATATTATTAATGTTTGTAATACTACAATGCTTTATAAGGCAAGAGATGCCTATACAAACTTGATTTCAAACATAGTATCTACAGAAAAAGAATATCTTAAGACACTGAGTAAACATGCCACATCAGTAATCATCGGTACGGAAAGCCGAGTTCAAGCAGTCAGAAAATGCATTAAGGAATTTAATGAAAGAGGAATACCAGCCTTTGTCGATAAAAGAGGACGAGAATGGACACCAGAAGCTTATGTTAATATGTCTGTTCGTAGTACATACGGACGAGTTGCAAATGACATGCAGATGGCAAGAGCAGATGATTACCAAATTGATTTGGTTGAAGTGGATAGTCATTCTGGTGCTAGACCAAAGTGTGCAAAGGACCAAGGACAGATATTTGATCGAGCAAATAAATCTAAAAAATATAGACATTGGAATACAAGTAGCTATGGAGAACCAGATGGGTTACTTGGAATTAATTGTAGGCATCATATATATCCATACATTGAAGGAGTTAGTATTCAAAGGTATTTTCCGGTAGAAAAAGAAGAAAATGACAAACTATATCAAGCAACACAAAAGCAGCGTGCATTAGAACGTTCTGTCAGGAAACAGAAAAGAGAGTGTATGCTGTATGATAAGATTGGGGATAAGGAAGCTTTTGAAGATGCATCTGTAAAGTTAAAGTCAAAAGAAGCACAGTTAAGAAATTATGTAAGCAATAATAAAGGACTACATAGAAGAAAAGATAGGGAACAGGTTGTTGGATTTGATAAGAGGATTTCTGCAAAAGCCATTGCATCGAAGAAATACGTTGATAAGTATGGAAGTGTCAAGTATAATGAAGATGGAACTGTAAAGATAACTGATGATTGGAAGAATCGAGGACATGTATCTATCCCAAAGGAATACAGGAAAAATGCAATTATTGAGGTAACAGAGAAAAAAGGAGATAACGTCCAAATAAATCGTACATTTTATAATGAAGATGGAAAGATGTACCGGCAAATACATTCTGGACCACATGGCAATTTTAAGTTGCATCCATATGGGAAGAATGGGGAGCATGCGCATGACTACGAATGGGAAAATGGTAAAATTACCAATCGTACTACTCGAAATCTGACAGAGAAAGAGAGAAAAGAAAGTAGTGATATTTTATGAAACCAGATGATTTAAAAGATTTGATATTATCCTTGACACAGGATATTGTTTTTGAATATAAAGGAAAGAATGCCTGCATCAATCCTTGGAATGCAAATAAAATTGAAGTTGGATATGGAGATGACATCAAGACTTATACCGATATTAATGATGTAATGAATGATAAGTTTTATTGTGGAAAATCTTTAGTGGAAATTGCAGAAACGCTAGATATTGATTAAAGACCATTGGCCATGAGGGTCAGTGGTATTTTTTTTAAACAATTTTTTAAGAGAGGAATGATACATTTTGATTGTTGTAACTGTTGGGCAGACAGGGATAATAATAAAGGGGCATGCAGGATATGCAGAAAACGGAAAAGATATTGTATGTGCAGCAATTTCTGTACTATCTCAAAATCTTGTAAATTCATTAGAAATGCTGACAAAGGATAAAATAAGTTGTGACACCAAAAGTGGATATATGGAAATAACATGGAAGAATCTATCAGAACAAGGAAAATTACTGGTGGATTCTTTTTTTATTGGAATAGGTTCTATTGCAACAACATACGGAGAAGAATATGTAAGGATTCGATAATTAATAGACCAGAATGTGCGGAAGTCTATAAACTCTGCATGAGAATAAGTCGGCGGACGTTAAACGGGAGGTAGGAAATGCCTAAACATATGAATAATAGATATATTTTAAATTTGCAACTATTTGCAGAAGACAATACCGGAGATAATACCGGGGATGGTGACGACCAAGACGATGATTCAGAGGATGAAACAGACGAAAACGGAGAAAATGAGGTGAAGTTCACTCAAGCAGATATCGATAAGGCAATTGCAAGAACGATAGCAAAAGAGCGTGCAAAGGCAGAAAGAGCTGCAAAAAGAAAAGCAAAAAATGAACAAGAGGACGGTTCCGAGGAAGATAAAGAAAAAAGAGAAGCGATTAGCAAGGCTTCTAAATTAGAGGTTAAAGTGGCATGTTTTGAAGCTGATGTCTCAAAAGATTCGGTTGATGATGTTGCTGCACTTGCCCATGCTTATATGGAAATGGATGATTCCCTTGATTTAGAGGATGCCATTGAAAAGGTAGTAAAGAAATACCCTCATTTTAAGAATAAAGTATCAGATAATGAAGAAGAAACAAGACAAAAGTCCTGGGGAGAACGACAAAATGGAAAGAAACAGCAAATGTCTGGTGTAGAAGCAGCATTTCTTAAAAAGAATCCAGGATTAAAGATTTAGGAGGAAAATATGGTATTTAGAAAAATTTTATTACAGTTATTTGCACATGAGCATCAAGAAAGATGGTCTAAGCTTGTATTAGCAAAATTAAGAGATACATTAGTATTAAAAGATGGTGTTGTATTTAATAATGATTATGAGGGAAAACCTTCTGCTGGAGTGGTAAAAATTCCAGTTCGAGATGAAGAAGTTGTAGTAAGCGATTATGATAAGGCAAATGGAATTAAGGGAACACATGGTTCCACATCCTATGAAAATATGCCAATTACAAAAGATAAAGCAGTCAATGAGATTATTGATGGGTATGATTCAGCATCCGTTCCAGATAATCTAATTGCAGATCGTTTAGACTCAGCTTCTTATAGTATGGCAAAGCAGATTGATACAGATGGGGGAACTACATTACTTGCAGCTGCCACAGTAGACAATGAGACTATTCTTACAAAGGAGAATATTTATGAAAAGATTGTAGATATTCGTACTAGAATGAATAAGGCGAATATTCCAAATGATGGAAAGAGATATTTGCTTGCCTTACCAGATGCTATGGCACTTATTTTAAAGTCCCCAGAGTTTATTTCAGCGTCTTCTCTAGGAGATGAAGTAAAAGTTACTGGTGCCGTAGGTAAGATTGCTGGATTCTTAGTAATTGAATGGAATGATTCAACCGCTAATCTTCAGTTGTTAGCTGGGCATCCACGTTTTGCTACAAGAGCTATGGATTTTGCAGTAGATATTCATTTGCAGGATTTGAATGGTTCTGGAACATACATTGGCGCATCTGCCGTTCAAGGACGTAAGGTATATGATCACAAGGTACTTCGTAGTGTTGCCATTCGTGCAGTATATTCGCCAGGTGCTCTGGTATTGGGAGCAGCGCAGGGAACAACAGGAAAGACGAAGATTACAGTAGTTTCTGGAAACTCTGGAACAACTTATGCATACAAAAAGAATCCAGCAGTGCGTGCCGTATATGATACTACAAAGGCAACTTATGCAGGCACTGATTTGACAAGTGGAACAACAGAAATTGATGTAGTAGAAGGTGATATCATTGAAGTTGTAAATTTAGTATCTTCTAAAGTAGCAAGTGTAGGATATTACACAGTAAAGGCAGGAGATATTGGAATCACTGCATAAGAGGTGATTATATGGAATATATAGATTTTGCATATTATCAAACAGTTTATAATGGGGAGTTGGTCAAAGAGACTGACTTCCTTTTATATTACAAATTTGCAAGTTTGATTATAGAAAAAATGACTTTAAATAAAGTAAATAGCAATACCTTTGATTCTTTTCATGAGCAAATCAAAGATAAGATAAGGCTTGCAGCTTGTTTGCAGATGGATTATTTCGCATTAAACGGTGGAATAGAAGAATTTAATATCTCAGATGATTTTCAGTCAGTAGGATTAGGAAAATTTAATTATAGCAAGGGTAGTACATGTGTAAAAAAAGAGTTGTACTCTCCGTTAGCTTGTGAAGCTTTGCTGTTTACGGGCTTGTTATATCGTGGAGGTGGTTGTTATTAGACCAATACCAAAAAACTTATTGATTCATTCCGTAAAATTGGAAAAAAGAATAAAAGATGAATGGGGAAATACGACGGTTCAGGAAGAAACCACTATGAAACATGTTCGGATGGAGCCATCAAATAAGATCATAAGGGATAAAAATAATGCAGAAATAAAACTAAATGCTACTTTGTTCATTGATGTTGTGCATAGCAAGATTGGTAAAGAGGTAGAGATAGAGATTGATGATTTGATTTCTTTTAATGGTGATCAATATCGTGTGCAAGAAGTAGAGAGGCTTTATGACGAGAGAAAACTGCATCATTGTGAAATTGGATTAGTGAGGTATCTATGAAAATACAGACAAGAGTAACATTTAATGCGCAGTCAATCATGAGTAGGGTTAAGGCAGCAAATAAAAGTACATTAAATACAGTTGCTATGCAAGCCTTAAAAGATTCGAATCAGTATTGTCCAGAGGATCAGGAGGATTTGGTAAACAGTAGCCTTGTAAATAGCGATATAAAAAATGGTATCTTACGTTGGGCAACGAAATATGCTAGGTATCAGTATTATGGTGTAGCAATGGAGGGAAGAGCTCCAAAAGTGAAAACCGATAGGCCATTAAAGTACACAAAACAAAAAGCCAGGAAAATGTGGGCACATTATGCAAGAGATATTCATGGAAAAGAATGGAAAAAGGTGTATCAATCAGAATTAAGGAGGTTGCTATCAAAATGACACAGCTACTTGAAGTTCTCAAGGATATGCTATGTGACATCCAAATCGCAGATATCAGTTTCTCCGAAATACCAGTTGGTGGTGGTATTTACGCTGAAATAAGTGGTGACCGCAATGAAACAGTATACTACGATAAAAAAGGGATACACGAACACACCGTTATATTCTATTGTAAAAATACAAATCAAAAGTATTGTATCGATACATTAGTAGCTATCTGCAATTATTTTAACAGATTAAAGAAATATAAACAGTGTGATATATTTCAAATATTGAATATTAATGCAAATAGTTTAAAGAGAATAGGACAACTAGAAGATGGACAATTTTTATATACATGCATATTAAACTGTAAATTATATTACTAAAGAAAGAGGTAAAATATGGAAGAAGGAAAAGTATTATCAGCAGAAGTATTGCCAAGCAATCCAACGCCACCAGAAATGAATTATGAAACGGAAGTATTTTTAAATACATCTCCAAATGAAGATATACCTACATGGGCAAGTTTCGGTGGGTTTATGAAAAATATGACACAATCCTTAAATGAAGTATTTACTCAAGGCACCTATTATAAAGATAAGGGTTGGGCAAGTACGATTGTAACCGGTGGACAGCTCACTTTAACAGTTACAGGCGATGTAATGCCAGGAGATGCAGCATGTGATTATCTGTTGGGAGAAGATGTTTTATACAATTTTGGAAAAGCAAGATTTTCCCATCTTAAACTAGTAAAAGATAAGAAGTATATAATATGGCCAATTACGCTAGCCAATATCACACCTGCTTATGGTGACAGTGGTGCAGTAAATTCAATTACATTAACCATTCACGGAAATGGAAAACCTGTACTAGGAACTACAGAGGCATAGGAGGGGAAGTATGGCATATCAAGCACGAAGAGCAGTAAAAAAAGTTGAGGTATTAGAGCTTGTAAATGAGGATGGCTTAGTTGAACATAAAATAGAAGTGGATCTATCTGCGGATGGGCTATTGAGTAACGTAAGAGGTAAATATGTGGAATTGCAGAAGCTTATGCAGAAATTAAATCAGGCCAAAAGTGATAATTATAAAGATTACACATTAGAAGAACTCGGAAGTGCAGTGACGGACCTTTATAAGGCTTGTTTCGGAGATGAAAACACACTTATTATTTTAGAGTTTTATAAAAACAGAGTCATTGAAATGACAAAAGAAGTGACACCATTTATTTTAGATGTTGTAATCCCAAGGGCAAGCGAAATAAAAAAGGAAATATCAAAGCAGAAGTTATCAAAATATAAAAGAGGATTCTTTTAAAAATGGGAGTATTATCAGAGATATATAATACAGTGGTCACTTATAAAGGTAGGCAGTATAAAACAAATCCTGCTTACGACATAGTATTAGCAATACAAAATTTAATGGGAGAAGAGGATGTATCAGATACAGACAAACTTGATTGTGCATTAAGTATGTTATGTAAAAGTGGTACATCCTCTTTGTCATTAAAAGATAAGGCGGGATTATTACGGGAAATTTATAAGTCACAGATTAACTTACCAAAGAAAATGAATGTTGGAAAGCAAGTAAAACTAGTGGACTTTGAATTGGATGGAGAATACATCTATGCTAGTTTTTATAAAGATTATGGAATTGATCTGTTAGAGCAGCAAGGAAAACTGCATTGGAAAAAGTTTATATGGCTTTTTCAAGGGTTATCAAAAGATACGAAAATAAAAGAAATTATGCGTATTAGAGAAATGGATATTCCAGAGCCAAATAATTACAATCAAAAAGAGCGACAAAGCATAATGGAATTGAAAGCCTATTATCAATTACCAGTGAGTACAAATAGTGGCAAGAGTGGAATTGAAGGACTATTTCATACATTAGAAAGTGTGGCGAAGCATGGAAAATAAAAAGAAAGTTAAATGCCCATATTGTGGGCATGAACAAAATATTTGTTATGTTAAAGCTGCCTTGTGTAAAGGTGTCTTTTCGTTTATAGAAAAGGTAGGTGGAATATGGCGCAAGAGCATGATGGTCAGGTCACGTTTCTCATTACTGGTGATGACAGTAATTTAGAAAAAGACTTAGAAAATGCTAAGAAAAAAATTACAAAGGCTACAAAGGAAACGTCAGATAAAACAGAAAAGACAGAAAAACAAACCTCGGAGAAAGTAAAAAAGGAAAAAGAAGAGGTAACAGAGCATCATAAAACGGAAAATAAAAAACGAGTTTCTGATGATGAAGAGACTGGAAGTAAGAGAGAAAAAGTAGAGAAAAAAACATCCGATAAGATGAAAAGTATTTTATCCGGAAGTGCAAAAGCAATTGGGGCTGCAACAGTAGCAACAGGAGCTGCCATTGGATCCGTCGGTGTTATGGCTGTAAATACAGCAAATAACATGGATAAAGCAATGAATCAGTATATAGCAAGCACCGGTAAAGGAAAAGAAGAAACAGAACAATATCAGAAGATACTTGAAAAAATCTATGTCAATAACTACGGAGATAGCTTCGAAGATATTGGAAATGCCATGGCAACTGTCAATAAGAATTTAGGCGAAATGTCAGATGAACAGTTGCAGAAAACCACAGAAGCAGCATTTTTGTTAAGAGATGTGTTTGAATATGATATTCAGGAATCTACGAGAGCTGCAAAGGCTATGGTGGATAGTTTTGGCATTTCAAGCGAGGAAGCCTTTAATTTAATGGCTGTAGGAGCTCAAAACGGACTAGACTATTCTGGAGAGTTGATTGATAGCATTTCAGAATATTCGGTACAATTTGCAAAGGTTGGCTTGGATGCCGATGATATGTTCAAAATTTTTCAAAAAGGTGCAGAGACTGGTGCGTGGAACCTTGATAAAGTCGGTGATGCAATTAAAGAAATGTCTATTCGTGTTATCGATGGAAGTGATACAACGAAACAAGGGTTTGAGGCTATCGGTTTAAATGCAGATGAAATGGCAAAGAAATTCTCAAAAGGCGGAGAATCTGCAAAAGAAGCGTTTCATCAGATGATTAATGCGCTAGCTAATATGAAGGACCCGATTGCACAGAATACGGCTGGTGTAAATCTATTTGGTACAATGTGGGAAGACCTAGGTCCTGAGGTAGTAACACAACTTGCCAACATTAGCGACGGAGCGTATGCAACAGCCGAAGATATGGATAAGCTGAATCAGGTAAAATACGATGATTTAGGCAGTATGTTTGAAGGTTTGACAAGAGCGGTAGAAATGCTATTACTTCCTCTTGGAGAAATGTTAATACCTGTTTTAACAGAGGTTATTGAAGACATTCTACCTGTCATTCAGGAGCAGTTGCCCCCATTGATAGATACTATTGGAGAGATTATTACAACTACAGCTCCTTTAGTGGCAGATATATTACCTGTGCTTGTGGACTTATTTAGCGGATTAATACCTATTGTACAATCGGTTGTAGAACAATTCCTGCCTATCATTCAGGATATTTTGCCGGTTTTATTAGATTTATTCACTAAATTGATTGATCCAGTAGCGGAATTAATACAAAAACTATTGCCACCGCTTATTAAATTGGTAGAGGTATTACTCCCTGTACTGATTAATTTAATCGATTTATTAATGCCAATACTCGATTTATTTATTGAAATACTATACCCGATTTTAGACTTGATTAATGATGGGATTGCCCCGTTAATAGCAGCACTTACTCCTTTGATAGGTATAGTTGCAAATAATTTAATTCCAATATTACAGATACTTTTATCAGTGATATTGGAGGTGTTTACTGGGTTTGCAAAGCACGTAATAAGTAATGTTCAAATTGTAATAAATATTTTGAATAATATCATAGATTTTATTAAGAATGTATTTACTGGGAATTGGAAAGGTGCTTGGCAGAATATAGTAAATATTTTTAAGTCAATTTGGGATGGAATTGTAAATTTTGTAAAGCAGCCACTAAATTATTGTATCGACTTAGTTAATGGATTCATTAAGGGTCTAAATAAAATAAAGGTACCTGATTGGATACCAGGAATAGGGGGAAAAGGGATTAATTTACCTACTATTCCGCGTTTAAAAGTTGGTATGGATTTCGTACCAAGCGATTTTTTTCCCGCCTATTTGGATTATGGTGAAAGGGTATTAACTCAAGAGCAGAACGCTAAATTTAATGCTTTAGGTGGCGTAGAAGGAATGGAACGTGCTTTGAGCAGAGATAATTATTCAACTGAACAGAAAATAATATTGGGAAAAGGATGTATTGTTGTGCAAACAAATTTAGACGGAAAAGCAGTAGCAAGTACAACAGCTCCTTATATAGATACAGAGCTTGGAGATATACAAACGAGAAAGGGTAGGAATGGATAATGAGAATAAATAATATAAAGATAAAGGACTGGGGTTTAATGCTTCGGTCTGTTTATATTTCTATGCCAGAGATAAAAAGTAATTATGTTGATATTCCTGGTTCGGATGGAGTATTAGATTTAACCGAAGTGTCGGGTGATGTTACGTATAATCAAAGACAATGTACATTTGTTTTTGATTGGGAAAATAATTATTCACAATGGAGAAATAGTATTAGTAAAATCGCAAATTTAATACATGGCCGAGAGGTTGAAATAGTATTAGATGATGATAGGTCCTATTACTACAAAGGAAGAATACACCTAGATGGAACCAAGGAAAATGATTTTATAGGGACTGTTACAATTATGGGAGAGCTGGATCCATATAAATATGAGCGTAATTTAGGCAGTAAGTGGTTATGGGATGAGTTTTCTTTCCTGAATGGTATTATTAGGAAATATGAAAATATTAATGTCGATGGAGAAAAGAAATTGGTTATTCCAGGAAATCGAAAAAGGGTAATCCCTACGTTTGATTGCAGTACTGATATGGCTGTGAATTATGCAGGACATACCTATCGTTTGAAGAGCGGATTTAATAAGATTTATAATATTATGTTAGGAGAAGGAGAGCATACATTAGTATTTAAGGGAAATGGTAATGTAACAGTAACATATGTAGGAGGTAGTTTGTAATGTATATAATAAAAGCGAAAAATGGAGATGAGATAGTAACATTACATTATATTAACTCATCAGAATTAGCGCTTACTCAAGTGTTAGAGCAGGAATTAAATACAAGTGGAACCTTGTCATTTCAAATTGCGGATACACATATGCATAAAGATAAATTAGTTGAACTGACAACTGAAATATATGTATACGATAATGAAGAAGAGATATTCTGTGGCAGAATTATTCATATTCAACAGACGATATATAATACAAAATCTATTACATGTGAGGGTGAATTAGCTTATTTGATTGATAGCCAATTAAGACCTTATGAGTACAGTGGAAGTATTGTAGGACTTCTTGAAAAATATTTGAATGAGCACAATGCCATGGTTGAGGATAGGAAGAAGTTTTATCTTGGAAATGTAACGGTTACGGATAACAATAACTATATCGTTCGTTCGAATGAAAATTATGTAAAAACACTGACAGAGATACAAGATAAGCTGGTAAAAAATCTCGGAGGATACTTACGTATAAGAAAAGTAGCTGGAAAAAGATATCTTGACTATTTAAAAGATTATGGCGGAGAAAATGAACAGCCAATACGATTTGGAGAAAATCTACTTGATATTACAAAATATATTGACCCGACCACTATTATTACTATGCTCATTCCAGTAGGTGCTGAAAAAGAAGATGGCACGATGCTAGATATTAAGAGTGTGAATAATGGAAAAGATTACATTGAAGATGAGGAAGCAATCAAGAAATACGGACGTATTTGTGGATACAAACAATGGGAGGATGTAACAGTGGCAGCTAATCTCCTAACAAAATCAAAAGAATATCTAAAAAAGCAAGCTGCATTACCATCTTCTTTGGAAGTACAAGCAGTAGATTTAGGTATATTAGATTATAATATAAGCAAATTTAAGATCGGATATTGGACAAAGATAATCTCTGTTCCACATAATCTTGAAGACAGAATCTTACTTACAAAAAGGACGCTTGATTTAGAGAATCCAGCAAAAAGTGTGTTTTACTTAGGACAGACAAAAACATCTCTTACAAGTAGTAATATTAACAGTGGAAAAGAAGTAGAAGAGAATATTCAGTCAAGTGCAGAAAGCACCTATAATAAAGCAAAAAGAGAGTTTAACACAGCGATAAAAAATGCAAATGGTTTATTTCAAACATCACTACAGCAACCAGATGGTTCAACTATTACCTATCTACACAATAAACGAAATTTAACAGATAGCGATATACAGATAGTTGTAAATAGTGCAGGGATTGCAGTTAGTAACGACGGCGGAGAGAACTGGTATGGACTAGAGGTAGATGGGGATTTCATCGCAAAGATTCTAAACGCAGAAGGGATTAATGCTGAATGGGTAAGAACTGGAACAATGCAAGCAAATCGAATCGCCGGAGGAGAACTTGTACTTGGAGGAAATAGTAATACAAGTGGCATAATGCTAATAAAAGATAGCAATGGAAATGTTATTGGGAAATGGGATAAAGATGGTATTGAATCAGCAAAGGGTGTGTTCAGTGGAGAAATCCGGTCAAGCTTAGGAGAAATTGGTGGTTGGAGCATAACAAATGAGGGATTGGAATCAAAAAAAGAAATTAATGGTAATACTATTAAAGTTAAATTAGGGGGAAGCAATTCGAGTGATGATGTGTTGCTTTCTATTTCATATGAAAGAGAAAATTCTACAGAAAACGTTATGACTTTGTATAAAACAGGCTACATAGTTGCTAATCAAATATATAGCAACAATAATGTAGAAGTAAAGGGTGATTTAGTAGCAGAGGGTAGCATTAGAGCAGCATCTGGTAAGATATTTATCTCACCAGATGGGAGCATAATAGGTGGAAGTGTAACATCAGATGGAGATATATCGTCAGATGGAAATATGAGTTGTAATAACATTTTTACAAAAAAATGGGTAGATGCAAAAGATACAATAAATACGGGCAATGTATTTAGTGTAAATTGGAAAGCAGGAATTACCGGAACTTATACAATAGGAGATAAAACAATAATTGTTACAGGTGGAATCATAACATCAATCAATTAGTTAGGAAGTGGAATATGGCTAATATACAGGAGGAATTAAAAAGGTTCAAAGAGGCTGAGTATGGAGAAGATGTCAGAGATAGTCTTATATCTTCAATTACAAAGATAAATTCAGAAGTAGAGGGAAATACAAACGATACTGCTGAGTTTATACAGCAAGTAGAACAAAAGATACAAGAACAAGATGCAGCAATAGAACAGGCAACGCAGGAGCAGGAAGAAAGAATTACAGAAGTGATTGCAGAGCAGACAAAACGTGTTACTGATACTATAGTAGCACAAACAAAAAAAGTAGATAATAAGATAGATGAATTTGAAGGGATTCGGCAAGGATTATTAGATGCAAAGACAAATGCAGAAAAGGCTACTACAGCAACACAAGAAGCCTTAGAGGCAGCGGAAACAGCAACACAAGAAGCCTTAGAGGCAGCGGAAACAGCAAGGAAAGAAACTGAAAAAATCGGTAATATAAATGAAGTATTAGAAGAGTACGAATATAGAGTATTCGTACAAAAGGACGGGGAAAAGAAACCAATGAATGTTTGTTTTAATGTAACAGAAGATATCGAATTACCTACAAGCGATAATGTAAAAGCTGGTCCTAATATGGGCTTAAAGATTATAGAAGAATAGGAGAGAAGAAAATATGGCAACATTAAGAAAAGTAAGAGTACAATTGCTAAATGAAGAAACAAATGAAGTATTAGAGGAAGTTGATGTCCTAACAAGTGCAGATTGCGTTACATTTTCAGATGGACAGACGTTTCAGGATAAGTTAGATGCTGGGTTACTGAAAGGAGCGAAGGGTGACACAGGTGCACAAGGTCCGACAGGAGCGACAGGTGCAGCAGCGGGATTTGGAACAGTAACAGCTACAGTAGATGCTAATGTAGGTACTCCAAGTGTAGAGGTAACTACTGGAGGTACAAACACAGCGAAAACATTTTCTTTTGCTTTTAAAAACTTAAAAGGAGCAACTGGAGCAACTGGGGCACAAGGACCGCAAGGGGCAACTGGAGCAACTGGTGTTTCAATGAGGTTAAAAGGTGCGTGGACATCGGGAACAGCTTATGTTAATAATAGTTCCCACATTGATGTTGTAACGCAAAATGGAAATACATATGGATGTATAAAATCACATACGGCATCTAGCTCTATCTTAGTCACAAACACAACCTATTGGACCGTATTGGCAACAAAAGGAGATACAGGAGCAACAGGACCACAAGGAGCAAAGGGAGATACAGGAGCGAAGGGAGATACAGGAGCACAAGGTCCAACAGGAGCAACTGGGGCACAAGGACCGCAAGGGGCAACTGGGCAAAGAGGAAGTCGTTGGACAAGTGGTACAGCAATCACCGGAACATCTACAACAGCAACAATATTTAGTTCTAGTGGAATTACAGATGCCTTAGTAAACGATATGTACTTAAATACAAGTACAGGATATACATACAGATGTACTGTTGCAGGAGCTGCGAGTGTAGCCAAGTGGGTTTACGTAGGCAGTATTAAAGGAGCCACAGGCGCACAAGGACCGCAAGGGGCAACTGGAGCAACTGGAGCCACCGGGCCAGCTGGAAAAGATGGGGATAGTATAAAAATTGGAACAACTTATGCATCGGCCACAGAAGCAAAAGTATTTTTTAAAGTAGTATCATAAGAAAGGAGCTTATGAAATGATTCGTAAAGGACAATGGGTAGATAATGATACAGGAGATATATTATATCCTCAAACTTCTGCAGATATGATTACAGAAGATAGTTCACACCGTTTTGTTACAGACGCAGAAAAAGCAAATTGGAATAGCATACCGAGGGACAACATTTTAGTAAACGGTGATTTTAGATATAGTGCTATCAATCAAAGAGGAGCAAGTGTATATAATAGCAATGCTATTTATACAATAGACCGTTGGTTCGTTGGTTCAGCGGCAGGAAGCGAAGTCGCAGTATACACAATGAATGTATATGGAACTTTTATAAAAATTCAAAATACAGGAACACCTACGATTGTATTTAGGCAACCCTTTGTAGGAGCGTTAGATAGTAATTCTTACACTGTATTTGTAAAGGTTAGAAATATAGTTGGAACGTGCACGATTGTGGCGAAAGATGCTAACAATTCTACATTAGGAAATAAAACGCTAGCAAAAGGGGATAACATTCTAACGTTTGAAGGCTCTCCTAAAATGATTGAAGTGCAAATCGCAAGTGGTGGAACAATAGAGTTGCAATGTGTAAAACTAGAAGAAGGTTCTGCTTTTACTGGTATGGCTGTATTTAATAAAGAATTAGAATTAATAAAATGCCAATCTAAAACGTTAGTTATTAATACAAATGATAAGGCATCCTTTTTTGTAGGTGCAACAAGTGCAAGAACAAGTAGAATTGCTATGTATATACCGTTGCCTGTAAAGCTCCGCAAGACTCCAAGTGCAACAGGAAATTATACTATAAAATTTAGATACTACACTGACAGCGAACATTGGGCTTTGGCTCCAATTGATGAAATTTCAGTTTGTACGGATAATCAAGTGGTTTTAGCATTATCAGTTGAAGGGTTGGAGAGAAATGTGGTCGGTGAATGTTATGTAGAAGGCAGATTAATACTTGACGCAGAAATCTATTAAGGAGGGTAGAAATGGAAGATATTATAAAAGTTTACGCATACTTAGACGAGCATAGCTCTATTATCGCTATTAATTCGAGCGTATTTCTATCTAATACAGAAGGATATATAGAAATAGATACAAGCGAAAGTGGAAGAGAAAGAGATGTATATGTACACGCACAAGGGAATTATTTAGAAAAAAGTGTGCATGATGAGCAAGGCAGACCAAACTACAGATATACAGATAATAAAGTAATAGAATTATCTGAAGAAGAAAAAGAGGAATTATATCCTGTAACACAAGAGCAGCATCTAACAAATGATGAAAGAATTGATCTGTTAGAGCAAGCGGTGCAGGATTTAATATTATCAACATTAAATATATAAAGGAGGTGAGGAAAGATGGCAGAGTTTTTAGCTTATAGAATTTTAGAAGGAAAGCTAGAGTACAAGAAAGTACCAGCTCGATTAAAAGAGCAGGTTAAAGCAATCCTAGTGGATTTAGGACATGCTGAATTAGTAACAGAGTAAGGGGAATACATATGGAGATACGAGCAAGACCTGAAAGACGGTCTTATTTTTATGTAAAAAACAAGAAATATGAGGTAAAAGAAATTGGAAAAATTATTTAATTTAATTAGTATTGCAGTTGGAATAGTAGGAGGTTTCATGGCAAAGATATTTGGAGGATATGATATCCTACTAGCAACCATTGTTTTGTTGGTGATCTTAGATTATGTATCTGGAATTTTAAAGGCAATTTATAACAAGAAGCTTTCATCAGCAGTTGGATATAAAGGGATTATTAAGAAAGTAATGATCTTTTTAGTAATTGCCCTTGCGTGTGCAATTCAAGCAGCTATCGCAGACACTATCCCATTAAGAGAAGTAACCATTGTATTTTTTGTCTGCAATGAGGGAATTTCTCTGTTAGAAAATGCAGCAGCTATTATTCCAATTCCGGACAGATTGAAAGAAGTACTACTGCAGTTAAGAGATAAAGATGTAGAAAAGGATGCCAACTAGGTGTCCTTTTTTGATAGAAAAAGAAGAAAAGAGGTAATAATATGTATACAGGATTAGAAGTAAGTCAAAGAGCATTAAAAATGTATAATGAAAGGGAAAAATATGCATATCTTTATGGAGCAAAAGGAGAAATGGGAACCGAAGAGTTTATTCGCAATAAGTTTAAACAATATCCTTCTTATTTTTCTAAGTATACGAAAGAACAATTAGAGGAAATAGTTAAATATAGCTTAGGTAAGCAACTCTTTGACTGCTCTGGATTTGTTTGCTATTGTGCTAGTATTCCTGATGTTTATTCAGGCAAGTTATTAGAAGAAGGCACAAATAAAACGAAGAACATGAAAGATGGAAAAGCTGGATGGCTTTGTTATAAAAAAGGTCATGTTGGAATTGATAGAGGAGACGGTACATTTTTACATATCTATAAAGAAATGAATACTATCGAACCAGTGAGATTTGCGGATTATAACTGGACAGATCAGTGTAGATTAAAGGGGGTAGAATATTCATATGAAGATGCTCAGCAGCCAGATACTGTAACACATACTGTAAAAGAAGGGGAAAGCTTATGGGGAATTGCAAAGAAGTATCTAGGGGATGGTGCAAGATATGTAGAGATTAAAGCTTTAAACAATTTAAAGTCAAATGAAATTCATCCAGGACAAGTGTTAATTATTAAATAGTCAAAAGAAAAGGGCGGTAGGTCAAACCTATTCGCCCTCATTTTTCATATCTCTACATAACTCATCTAAAGTAACACCCAATGCGTCTGCTAATTTTATCATAGTAGATACACGCCCGTCACCACGCTTTTCAATGTCTTGTATAGTTCGTCTAGGAACACCACTAAGTTCAACAAGTTGTGGGACAGATAAATTTTTGTTCGTACGAATTTCTTTAAGTTTCATTGTGCTTTCCCTTGAGTAGTATCATTAGAACTACATGAATAAAAAATAGTAATAAAATGATTACATCTAGTAATTTTATGTCATCAAACTTGATAAAGTTAATGATAACTATAATATAAAGTGCAGTAATAAAAATAGAAGTTTTATCTTTCATAATATTTCATGATATGATATAATTGAACTACCATATAAATGGTGTGGGGCATTTGCCCCACTTAAAGATACTTATTTATCCATTTCATCTTTGAGTTGCTTTCTGACGGTCAACACTAAAGAAATGATAGTAAGTATCTTTATTAAGTTATCAAGCATATCATCTATCATGTGGTTCCTCCTTTCTCTTAAGATAAATATATTATAGCACATAAATACGTGCTTGTAAAGGCTTTTATAAAAAAAAACATGCATAAATTTATAGAAATAGATGAGTAGATAGCTTTTTTATTAATGCGAGAGATATAATTTAATAGCATTTAAGCTTTATAGGAAACAGCTATTGTAACATTTTCT
>CALWGN010000081.1 GCA_944380055.1 uncultured Lachnospiraceae bacterium | reverse complement strand
GAAGTGCAGTAATGTATGGAGCTGACTGTTACTAATCGGTCGAGGGCTTGACCAAAAGGTTAAGGGTAGGAAAATGAACGGATGAAGTTTTCTGTGTGTGGTTTTGAAGGTATCATACCTTTAGTTAAATATTGTAGTATTGGATTTATAGCAACTGAGAGGTTGCTTTTTTTGTTAAAAAAAATATCTAGAGATTAAGTTAAAACAAGTTATGTTTTACATATAAAAAGCAGTATTAAAAAAACATAAAAGTAGTGTAATTTTATAAAAAATATAGTAAAATAGGAAGAGCTATATTGAAAAAGGAGATGAGTAAATGAATCAATATGAGACAATATACGAGAAAATAAAAGATGCTGATTTAGTCTTAATAGGTATTGGAAAAGAACTAAGTCAAAAAAAAGATATAGAGCAAGAACAAGAAAAAAAAGAACGTATTCATTTATTTAATCAATTATATGATGTAATAGGAAACAAAAATTATTTTCTAATTACAACTAATACAGATGATTGTATTTATGACTCTAAGTTTGAAGCAGATAAAATTGTTGCACCTTGTGGTAGTAATTTTAGGTGGCAATGTAAGGCAGCTTGTTGTAAGGATATTTGGGATAAAAAAATAGAAAAGTGTCCTCACTGTCAGGGAGAAGTCGTACAAAATATATGGAAAAATCAGCCTTATGTAGAAGAAGGTTATTTAAAGCAATGGAGTGTATATACACGCTGGCTACAGCAAACGGTAAATAAAAAATTAGTTATATTAGAATTAGGAGAAAATTTTGAAACACCTAGTGTAATGAGATGGCCATTTGAAAAAATTACATACATTAATGAAAAGGCATATTTTGTACGAGTAGGAGAAAAGTTTTCTCAATTAACAGAAGAAATTAGTAATAAGAATAGAGCAGTTTCTATAGCAATGAATAGTAAAGTATTTATAGAAAATTTGAAAAGTATTGTGAAATAGAAACTACTATGCTAGAATATTTAAATCCACTTTGTTAATTCGTTTGAAAAAGGAGAAAAGAAATGGCAGCAATTGATAATGATTGGTTAGAGCCACTAAAAGAAGAATTTAAAAAGCCTTATTATGCAAAGCTTTATAAAACTGTTTTGGAGGAATATAATACAAGAACTATTTTTCCTAATGCAGATGAATTATTTTCAGCGTTTCAATTAACACCATTATCAAAGGTAAAAGTTGTAATATTAGGGCAAGACCCATATCATAATGATGGTCAGGCTCATGGTCTAAGCTTTTCTGTAAAGCCCAATGTAGCAATTCCACCGTCTTTAGTAAACATATATAAAGAATTACAAGATGATTTAGGCTGTAAAATACCAAATCATGGATATTTGAAAAAATGGGCAGAGCAAGGTGTTCTTTTATTAAATACTGTATTAACTGTTAGAGCTCATCAGGCATATTCTCATCGAGGAATTGGATGGGAAGAATTTACTGATGCAGTTATTAAAACATTAAACGAACAAGATAGACCAATTGTATTTATTTTATGGGGAAGACCAGCACAGAACAAGAAGAAAATGCTAACAAATAGTAAGCATCTTATTCTAGAAGCTGCACACCCAAGCCCTCTATCTGCTTATCGAGGATTTTTTGGAAGTAAACCATTTTCTAAAACAAATGAATTTTTAATAGAAAATGGAGTAGAGGCAATTAATTGGCAAATAGATGATTTATTATAGGAAAGTATAGCATAGCTTATATATTAATAATATTTGCATCTGTTATATAAATAGTTTATTTATTATAATATAATTAGGAAAGGAAAAGTATATAAGCCAGTAGGCTATGTACAGAAGGAAAAATGAATATTATTGAATGGATAAGAGTAATTCTTTTAGGAGTTATTGAAGGGATTACAGAATGGCTACCAATTAGTAGTACAGGGCACATGTTACTATTTCAAGATATATGGCCAACAAATGCATCTGCAGTTATGACAGAAGAGTTTATGAATATGTTTGATGTAGTAATACAATTAGGGGCAATTCTAGCTGTAGTAACAATTTTCTTCTATAAGTTAAATCCTATTTCAAGTAAAAAAAATAAGGAAGAGAGAAAACATACAATTGACCTTTGGAAGAAAGTAATTGTAGGTTGTATACCAGCAGGTGTATTTGGTGTATTATTTGATGACTACATGGATAAATTTAGTAATTGGCAAGTAATTTCAGCAATGTTAATTATTTATGGTATTGCTTTTATCATTTTAGAAGAAAGACATAGAGGAAAGAAATTTAGTATTAATACATTTAGTGAATTATCTTACAAAACAGCGTTTTTAATTGGTGTTATTCAAATTTTATCATTAATACCAGGAACTTCTAGATCAGGAGTTACAATTATTGGTGCAATGTTAATTGGTTGTTCAAGATATATTGCTGCAGAATATACATTTTATTTAGCAATTCCTATTATGTTTGGTGCAAGTGGATTAAGACTTTTAAAGTTTTTATTAGAAACAGGTGGATTTACTGCAACTCAATTTGGTATACTTGCAGTGGGAATGGTAGTAGCTTATGTAGTCTCTGTTTTTGTTATTAAATTCCTTATGGGATATATTAAAAAACATGATTTTCAAGTATTTGGATACTATCGTATTGTATTAGGTGTATTAGTAGTTATTTATTTTGCATTTATTCAATAGAAATAAAAATAAGATTGGTGTAAGCCAATCTTATTTTTGTTTTTTAGAAAAAAGATTTTTACTTATTCATAGTAGCAAATTTATTATAAATATCTGGAAACTCTTTTTTTAAGCGAATTGGTTTAAATTCTTTATTTAAAAAACAATGAGAAGAGCGACCAATTGCTTTTAGTTGCTTATTTTTCACGTCTCTTATTTCATAAGATAATTCAAATTTAAGCCCAGTAAAGGACTCTAATTTAGGATATATTCTTATTGGTTCGTTAAACGTAATATATTGCTTAAACTCACAAGAAACACTAAGAACAGGGATAATAATACCTAATTTTTCTAATGTTTCATAGCATAGATTACATTTATTTAACAAATCAATTCTAGTTTCTTCAAACCAACGGATGTAATTTGAATGATGAATAATACCCATTTGGTCAGTTTCATAATAATAAGGTGTTCTTTCGTAGTATAAGTATTCGTTCATAATAATCTCCATTTCAATCATAGTAAGATACAAATATAAGTAGACTATAATAAATAACATAAATATAAAAATATTATAATTGTATTAAATTTAATTATACAAGATTTTACTATTTGGTCAATAGATTTTAAAGTATCATCTAGATAGCTTTCTTTTTATTTATATAGAACATTTCGTGTCATTTAGTATAGATTGAAATGGAAATAAAATACTATAATAATAAGGGAAAACCCTGATATAATTACATTGTAGATACATACTTTTAATGTTATAATAAATTATTCTTAAAGACATAATCTTATTGGGCAATTTAAAAGAGAAACTTCTTAAAAATTAATTATTTATGGAGTAGATAAAGATAGAGAAAAATAAAAAGGAGAGAATGTTAATAATGAATTTAAAAATAGGATCTCATGTAGGAATGAGTGGAAAAGAAATGTTTTTAGGATCTGCAAAAGAAGCAGTTTCTTATAATGCAAATACATTAATGGTTTATACAGGAGCACCACAAAATACACGAAGAAAGTCTATTAGTGAATTAAATATAGATGTAGGTTGGGACTATTTAAAAGCTCATGGAATTGATGAAATAGTAATCCATGCTCCTTATATTATTAATTTAGGAAATTCTGTAAAAAAAGAAACATTTGAAATAGCAGTGGAATTTTTAGCTCTAGAGCTAGAAAGAAGTGCAGCTATG
>CALWGN010000080.1 GCA_944380055.1 uncultured Lachnospiraceae bacterium | reverse complement strand
ATCACCCCAGAATTCCATATTATCAGGTACTGCAAATGGATAGGTATCATTTGATGTATCACTATCAATATTATCATATGAACTATCAAACTTGTAAGTTTTAGCAGCAGGAGCCATCTTACCTTTTTCTTCCATTTCTTCATAGGACATAGCAGTTCCTTGAGCTTTCAAATCATAAGGGTCCCCCTGCTGTATTTCTCCTTCCACCCATGGAGTCTCTAACCAACCACAGTTTGTATATCCATCTCCCTGTCCACTACCAAATAGGAATACTTGACTTCCAGATAGTCCAAATAGGGCACTATAACAATTCTCCATTTGCCCATGACTCTTTTCCATAAATCCATTAGCTATACCACCATTACTTTTAACTTTTCCTACCACAAAGCTATTTTTAATGGATCCACCATTGTTGTAATTAATAAATCCTGATACTGTACCTGTTCCTTCAACGATGGCATTGGTATAGCAGTTTTCAATTCTTCCTTCATTCTTATTTATAAAGCCACTCGCATTATTTCCACTGACTTTTCCTATAAAATAGCTGTTTCGAATAGTTCCTGTACCAGAATTATAGTTTACAAAGCCTCCTACATTATCTCCTTGGATAGAAACACTTTCATAGCTATCTCCTCGTACGGAACAATTTTCAATTCTTCCATAATTTTCAGTTGCTAATGCAGGTCCATTTACTTTACTATTTACTAAAGTAACTCCAATTATTTTTGATGAACTACTTATCTTTGAAAATAAGCTTTCTTGTAACCCCTTAATTACATAATATCTATCTGATACATTATCTACTTCAAATTCGCAGGTAAGCCATCCTTGATAAGTAGTATACTTGCAATTTCCCTCTACAGACATTCCATTGTTTCTAAATTCTATATTGTCTTCATAGCTAATATCAAATGTCTGTTTAATGCTATATACTTTACCAATATTACTTAAATGCCTTGCTGAACGGACATAATATGTGCCATTCTGTTCTGAGGAAAGAGAAACACTATTTGCAAAATCAGATTGGAAATAAAAAGATACTTTTATATTACTATTTTCTCTTTGATATATCGTTATATAACCATCATGTAAAGTAGTTTTATCATCAAGATAATAAAGTTCATAGCCATTAATACTAATATCTTTCTTCTGTCTTAAATTACTTAAATCCGATGAGTTCCAGATTGCTCCCTTTGCGTTACTAATACTTTTTTGTAATTTACTCTTATCTGTTCCTGTTGGTAATGCTATTAAATACCCATCTTCGGATACATATTGTCCTGCACCAGTGAGTAACCCTTTGGACATTCCATTTCCTTCTGTGTTACCTTTACTATCTTCTTCTTTGTAAACTTCACGATAATCCGGATTTGTATCATTTTCTGAAAAATGTCCCATATAACCATGCCAATAAAACTCTCCGTTTACAATTTCATAATAAAGAATTCCTACATCTCCAGATAATTCTGATGGTGAAAGAGGTTCTTCTGGTTCTTCCACTGGAGGTGTTTCTGGTTCTTCTATCGGTGGTTCAACTGTTTGCTCCTCTTTCTTTGGCCAATCTCCCCAGAATTCCATATTATCAGGTACTGTAAATGGATACTTTTTATTGTTTTCATCTGTATCTATGTTTTCATTTCCACTCTTGTATTTATGGGTATTTGGATTATTTCCTTTTGCTGACAATTCATCATAAGTAATCTTATTACCTCTTTCAGAATATGTTTTTATATTCCCTTTTAACCAAGCAGATTCTAACCACCAACTATCATTAAAGCCATAATCTCCCTCTCCAAATAATACTATCTGACTTCCAGAAAGCCCAAATAAAGCTGAATAGTTATTACTTATATTATAAGGAGAGTTTGCATATCTTAAAAATCCATAGGCAGTTCCATAATTACTTGTTACTTTTCCTACAGAAAAACTATTTTTAACTGTCTTTCCATGATTTACATAATCCACAAAACCTGAAGCAGTATAGTCTGCTGTCACAATAGCCTTTGCATAACTATTTTCTACTGTTTGATGGTTATTAAAAATAAATCCACTGGCATTTTGTCCTGAAACAGTACCTACAAAATAACTATTTTTAATAACACCTTGTTCCCAGGAATTCTCATACACAAATCCTGCTACATTTCCAGTACCTTTTACTTGTACTTGATTATACCCATCACTGTTTGCATATTCACTTCGTATTCCACAGCTATCAATTGTTCCTTTATTGTACATAGCAAACCCTGCTACTGTAAAAACATAACTATCAATCTTGCTATTTAATAAGGTCACTCCTTGAACAACTGCATTAGACTCTATTGTATATAAGAATACTCGATCTAATCCTTTAATTACATAGCCCTTGTTTCCACTATCCTTTTCTGCTATATAATCTGCCCATAAATTCCATACTGTATTATATGAATAAGATGTATTGGCTCCATTTCTTGTAAATGATACATTTTCATAACTAATATCTAACGTTTGTTTTAAAGTAATATCTGAAGCTACTCCACTATCTTTTACATAGGTAGAATTTTGCATATTAGATAGCTGTCTAGCAGAACGAATATAATATGTTTTATCATCTGGACTATAATTTTCTCCATTTGCAGCAACTTTAAAAATTGTGTCTGCAAATTTTGGATAGAATGAGAACGATGCATATTTTCCGAAGCTTCCATCTGATTTTGCCTCACCTAATGTAAGATAAGTTCGAGCGTATGCATTATCTTCCTTTGTAAAATAATAAAGGTCATATTCTTCTAGCTGAAGGAAACGCTCACTGTTAAATCGATTCTTATCAAATTTTTCAGTGTAATTATTTAATGTACCTTTATCGGATGCATATATTTTTCCATCTCCAATACTAACTAAATAATTTAATGGATTGCTATCTTTTGGAAGAACAAGTAAGTATCCGTCCTCTGTAACATACTTGCCACTACCTGTAACCAAACCATTTTGTAATGTTTCGTCTGACTCAGTAAAAATTTCTTTATAAGTTTCCCTATCAATATTAGAATCATTCGTTACATATTTTGCCAAGTATCCATGATAATAAATCTGTCCATTTACTACTTCATAATAAAGTAGTCCTGCATCATATTCTGTAGTCGGTTGTGGTATTGGCCAATCACCATAATGTGCCTTGTTATTTTTATTAATAGCACCTGTTTTTGTTACCATTTTAAATGGATATTCTGCCTTAGTTTCTTCTTCACTGAAAAATCCATCATAATTATGAGTTTCTTTTCCTTCTGTATCTGTTCCAAATACAGTTTTTAAATCCTCATAACCAATGCTTTGTTCGTTATTAATTACAGTAGTAAAATTAGTATCTTTATTACTGTCCTTTAAATAATAGCTATTTTCTACAGATATACTTCCTGACTGAATAACACCTACAACTCCACCACTTCCAGCTTCACTAGAGTTTGAAGAAGTACTTGCACATGTTATTTTTCCAGTCATATAACTATTTCTATATATTGTATTTCCTGCTTTTACTTCCCCTGTAAAGCCACCTACTTTAGCAGCATAAACAGATGCAGTTGACTAACTATTCGTTACAGTTGTCGTTCCATTATTAGATGTTTCTCCAATAAATCCACCTGCTGTTCCATTGGTTGAAACTACATTTTGGTAGTCAGAATATTCTCCATCTTTTGTATATCCACCTACATAGCTATTAGAAATAGTAATATTTTTCGTATCACCATAGCTAGCTGTTTTTGCTATAAATCCACCTGCTACTCCATTTTTTGTAATGACTGGGATTGCTGTAAAACAATCGGTTATAGTGGTTCCATCTACCTGACCAATAAAACCACCTGCCAATCCGTATCTAGAATATACCTGATATTGTAGTGTCATACGTTCTGTATCAATCGATTCACCACCTATTGTTCTATCTGCTAAATTATATGCACCTTTTTCATATTTTTCAGATGCTTTATAAGTAGTTGTAGTTCCATCGGATGTAGTAATCGTTGTATCTGTCAAGTAAACACTTGAATTTGTTACCCTTCCTTTAGACATAAATCCAATTAGTCCACCAGCATTTCCTCCATACATTGTTACTGTTGGATTAATAGATACAAGATTATTAATAGTTACATTTCCATCACTTCCACTTTCTACGTAACCAATAATACTTCCTGCATCTCCCTTATCTACTGCTACAGTAGAATTTATGGCAGTTATATTTTCTACTGTTAAAGATAATGTCCAGCCTACTCCTCCAATTAACGTACCTGTATGAACAGA
>CALWGN010000079.1 GCA_944380055.1 uncultured Lachnospiraceae bacterium | reverse complement strand
ACAAGACCAGTAAGATGGGATTCTGACCATGTAGTTGGATTTGATGATGAAACAAAGGCCATCTTTGAAGAATTAGTTCGTATGAATAAGCTAGATGATACATATGTTGCAACAGACTTTTTTGATGCTTCTATCAATCGTATTGCAGCTTGGGTAATTGGTATGCGTAATACAAGAAAGGCTATGTTAGCAGCTTTATTACAACCAAATGACAAGATGAAGGAATTAGAAGCAATAGGAGATGTTTCTGCAAGATTAGCATACAAAGAAGAATTTAAGGCAGCTCCATTCTCATTAGTTTGGGATTACTATTGTGCAAAGAAAAATGCGGGAGTAGGCCTTGAATGGTTAGATGAAGTTAGAAAGTATGAAAAAGAAGTATTATTAAAGAGATAAATCAAAGTATTTAAAACGTATAAATAAAAAGTCCAAAAAGAAATAAAAAGCAGGTAAGAAGCTACTATAAGTTTCTTATCTGCTTTTTTGTTGGAGAAATCTCTTTACATCAGTTAAAAATCTGTTATAATAAAAGTATCAAAAAAAGTGTTATAAAACAAAAAAACTGATATAATAGAAATGAGGTGAATAAGTGAAACTAACATTAGACAATACAAAAGAGCTAATGCTTATAGGAAAAGCGTTTTCTTCTGATGTTAGAATACAGATATTAAAGCTTCTAAAGCGAGGAGATTTAAATATCAATGAAATTGTAGAAACATTAAATATTCCCCAGTCCAGCGCAGTAGCTCATATTAAGGTATTAGAAGAATGTGGGTTAATAACAACAGAGTTAGTTCCAGGTGTGCGTGGTTCTATGAAATTATGCCATGTAACAGATGAAACCATGATAATAGAAATGACGACGAATGAAAATGATAAAGAAAAATATGAAGTGATTTCTATGCCAATTGGGCATTTTGTAGATTACTATGTAGAGCCAACCTGTGGAATTGCCAGCGAAAAATGCTCAATTGGAGAAGAAGATGAGCCAAGATGTTTTTTTGAACCAGACAGAGTACAGGCACAAATAATTTGGTTAGGATGTGGATATTTAGAGTATCGTTTTCCAAATCACCAAATTATAGGTAGAAAAATAAAAGAGATACAAATATCTGCTGAAGTTTGCTCGGAAGACCATGAGTACAATATGGATTATCCATCGGATATTACTCTTTGGGTAGATAATATAGAAGCAGGAACATGGACTTGTCCTAGTGATTTTGGAGGGCGAAGAGGAGTAAATAATCCTACTTGGTGGCCAGATAAAAATTCCCAGTATGGTCAGTTAAAAACGTGGAGAATTACCAATAATGGAACTTATATTGACGAAGAAAAATGTAGTGACTACAAAATTAGTGACTATAATTTATTAAAAGAACCATATATTAGTGTACGGATTGGTGTAAAAAAAGATGCTATTTACAAAGGTGGAATGAATTTATTTGGAGAAGCATTCGGAGATTATAAGCAAAATTTGAATATGAAAATTGTATATGATGAAGTATAAAAATGCTGTGGTTATAACCTACAAAAAACTAAGTGTCAAAAAATTGAAACATTAGAAAAGAGCAAATTTTGTTCACTGAAGACACTTTTTATATAGAAAATTGTGGAGGATAAAAAAATGAAAGAAAAGATGTTTGAAACATTTGAACAAGTATTTGGAGGTAAAGAAGGAGCAAGTCTTTATTTTGCTCCAGGTAGAGTGAATCTTATTGGAGAGCATACAGACTATAATGGTGGTCATGTATTTCCATGTGCATTAACAATTGGAACCTATGCAGTAGCAAGAAAAAACAACGACAATGTTATGAGATTTTATTCTATGAATTTTTCAGCAATGGGAGTTGTTACAGTACCAGCAGAAAATTTTGTGTATAAAAAAGAAGATAACTGGTGTAATTATCCAAAGGGAGTTATGTGGGCATTTGAACAAAAAGGCTACAAAATAACAAGTGGACTTGATATTATTTATTTTGGAAATATTCCAAATGGCTCTGGACTATCTTCTTCTGCTTCTATTGAAGTAGTGACATCAGTTATATTAAAAGAAGAATTTGGTTTTGATGTAAATATGATTGATATTTCCCTTATTAGCCAGTTAGCAGAAAATAAGTTTAATGGTGTAAATTGCGGTATTATGGACCAATTTGCTATTGCAATGGGGAAAAAAGACCATGCTATTTTCTTAGATACAGCAGATTTATCTTATACATATGCACCAATTACATTAAAAGATGCAAAAATTGTTATTGCTTGTAGCAATAAAAAACGTGGATTGGCAGACTCTAAGTATAATGAAAGAAGAAGCCAATGTGAAACTGCATTAGCACAAATTAAAGAAAAGAAAAATATTAATAGCTTAGGTGAACTTACAGAAGAAGAATTTGAGCAGTTAAAGGATTGTATTACAGATGATACAAATCGTAAGAGAGCAAAGCATGCAGTTTATGAAAATCAAAGAACAATTAGGGCGGTTAAAGCATTGGAAGAAAACAATATTGCATTATTTGGTCAGTTAATGAATGAATCTCACATTTCATTAAGAGATGATTATGAAGTAACAGGTATTGAGTTAGATACATTAGTAGAAGAAGCGTGGAAACAGAATGGTGTCATTGGCTCTCGTATGACTGGAGCAGGATTTGGTGGTTGTACAGTAAGTATTGTTAAAAATGATCAAATAGATACATTTATTGAAAATGTAGGTAAAGCATATGAAGAAAAAATTGGGTACAAAGCAGATTTTTATGTAGTAGAAGTAGGAGAAGGTGCAAGAAAACTATCATAAATAGGAGAAAAATCTATTATGGAATAAAGAGAGAAGGGGAATAGGACAATGAACATTTATGAAAGTATTAGTAAATTAATTAAATATGGAGAACATACTGGATTGTTATTGCAAGAAGATAGAATATATGCAACAAATCAAATATTACATTTATTGCAATTAGAAGAATATGAACCTGAGCAGTTGCAAGAAGAAGTAACTACAAAAGACTTAGAAGGTATTTTAAATGAAATTTTAGAGTATGCAGTAGAAAAAGGAATTATAGAAAATAACAGTGTAGTTTATCGTGATTTATTTGATACCAAAATTATGAACTGTTTAATGCCAAGACCAAGTCAGGTGATTCATACCTTTAAAGAGAAGTATAACAGTTCTCCAAAGGAAGCAACAGACTACTATTATAAGTTAAACAAAGATTCAGATTATATTAGAACCTATCGTGTAAGCAAGGATATGAAATGGGTAACAAATACAGAGTATGGAGATTTAGATATTACAATTAATTTGTCAAAACCAGAAAAAGATCCAAAAGCGATAGCTGCTGCAAAAACAATGAAGCAAAGTGGTTATCCAAAATGTCTGTTATGTAAGGAAAATGAAGGATATGCAGGGAGAATCAATCATCCTGCAAGAGATAATCATAGAATTATTCCAATTACAATTAATGAGGCAGAATGGGGGTTTCAATATTCTCCATATGTATATTATAATGAACACTGCATTGTTTTTTGTGGAGAACACGTTCCTATGAAAATCGAAAAAGCTACTTTTAAAAAGTTGTTTGATTTTGTAAAGCAATTTCCACACTATTTCTTAGGCTCTAATGCTGACTTACCAATTGTTGGAGGGTCAATTTTAACTCATGATCATTTCCAAGGAGGAAATTATGAGTTTGCTATGGCAAAAGCTCCAGTAGAAGAAACATTTTCTATTAAAGGCTTTGAAGATGTTTCTGTTGGGATTGTAAAATGGCCAATGTCTGTCATTCGTATTTCCCATAAAGATTCTAATCGCCTGATTGAGTTAGGAGATTATATATTACAAACTTGGAGAAATTATACCGATGAAGAAGCATTTATATTTGCTTCTACAAATGGTGAATTACATAATACAATTACTCCTATTGCTAGAAAGAAAAATGATGTGTTTGAGTTAGATTTAGTTCTTAGAAATAACATTACAACAGAAAAGTATCCATCAGGAGTATATCATCCTCATGCAGAATTACATCACATTAAAAAGGAAAATATCGGTTTAATTGAAGTAATGGGATTTGCTGTATTGCCTTCCCGATTAAAAGAAGAAATGAAAGCATTAGAAAAGGCTGTTTTATCTAATGAAAATTTAAGAAATAATGAAACATTAAAAAAACATGCCGATTGGGTGGATATGTGGAGGAAAAAATATGATACTATTACAGAAGAAACAATCCAGACCATTATAAAACAGGAAATAGGTGTTGTATTTAGTAAAGTATTAGAGCATTCCGGTGTTTATAAAAGAGATGAACAAGGAAAGAGAGCATTTATTCGATTTATAGAGAAGTTATAAATATCATTATAATTTTAGTATTTTTAAAATAAAAACATTCTAGAAAAATATTTGAGGATTTCATAGTATTGTTTTATAAGCTTTACTATGAAATCTTTTTTATTTTAGAAATAACACTCTATTAGGGCATTGTAACATTGTTACTAAAGACTTATTTAGAACCTTAAAGCTACTACAAGCATTACTTGAGGGTTGTGTTTTTAGGTATTAAGAAATATTTTTATAGAAGATTTGACAAAGGTTTTTCTTTCCTTTAGAATGAAAGAAAATGAATAGAAAAAAGTGAGGGTTATATGAGATATAGAAAAAAAGGAATGGCTATCGCATTGTTATTAACTGCAACTCTTGCAGGTTGTAATATGGGAGCAAGTTCTAGCAATCAAAAGGGAGAAAAAGCATTTCAAAAAGAGCAATATAGTGAGGCAATAGAATACTTTAATCAAGCAATTTCACAAGATAATACAAAAGAAGAATACTTTATTAATCAAGGAATGACTTATATAAAACTTGGCCAGCTAGAAAAGGCAGTTGAAAGTTTTCAAGTGGCATTAGAAAAAGATGGAGCGAATATGTTGGCCTTGCGTGGCTTAGGTATAGCATATTTAAAGATGGGACAATATGAAGATGCAATTGCTGCTTTTGACAATGCCATTGCAAACACAGGAACGAGAGTGGACGAGCTAGATTACGATATTTTACAGTATAAAGGGGAAGCTCAATATGGAATGAGTGATTATGATGGTGCTATTATAACCTATGGAAAATTAATTGATTTAGGTATTGATACAATAGAAAATTATATAAGAAGAGGTATTCTTTACGGATATCAAAAACAATATGATAGCGCTATTTCAGATTTTGAATCTGCAATTAATGAAGATAAATCTAATCATGAAACATATATACAAGTATATAATGAATTAACAAAATTAGGGAAAGAAGATATTGCAAATGAATATTTAAAGAAAGCATTAAATATTGAAGGTAACTCGGATAATGATCATTTGATGCGAGGAAAGATTTATTATATGCTTAATGATATGGAAAACGCTAAGACAGAAATTCAATCGGCAAGTAATTCTGGAAATAAAGAGGCAAAATATTATTTGGCAAGAATTTATGAAGAAATGGAAGATTATAATAGTGCAATGTCTCTTTATCAGGAAGAATTGGCAAATGGAACAGATGAGCCTGCGATTATTTATAATCAAATTGCAATTTGTAAGATGAAGCAAGAAGATTATTCAGGTGCATTATCTATGATTGAACAAGGGTTAAAAGAAGCAAGTATTACATTGGAACAAACAAAGAAACTAAAATGGAATGAGGCTATGGTGTATGAGCAAATGGGCGATTATCAAACTGCCTATAATAAAATAAAAGAATATGGAGATACTTATTCCTATACAGAAGAAGTAGAAAAGGAATTAGCATTTCTAAAGACAAGATAGTTACATTTCATTCAATCGTATAAAGTAGAAAGAATAGAGGTCTTATGATTAATTTAGAAGAAGAAAAAGAACGAGTAATTCTAGTAGGAGTTAGTACAAAAAATGATGATAATAATCACTCTATTGACGAGTCTTTGGATGAGTTAGAAGAATTAGTACAGACAGCAGGTGCTTTTGTAGTAGGAAGAATTACTCAAAATTTAGATAGAATACATCCAGCAACTTATGTTGGTAAAGGGAAAATAGAAGAAATTCGTCAGTTGGCAATGGAATTAGATGCTACTGGAATTGTATGTGACGATGAATTAACACCTGCTCAACTTCGTAATTTAGAAGATGAACTAGGAATGAAGATTATGGATAGAACTCTCGTTATTTTAGATATATTTGCAGCAAGGGCAAGTACAAGTGAGGGGAAAATCCAAGTAGAGTTAGCTCAGCTACGTTATCAAGCTACAAGGTTGGTTGGTCTTAGAAATTCACTTTCAAGACTTGGTGGTGGAATTGGTACAAGAGGACCAGGAGAAAAGAAACTAGAAATGGACAGACGTATTATCCACCAACGAATTGGCCAGTTAAAGGCAGAATTAGAGCAAGTAAAAAAACATAGAGAAATAGCTAGACAAAAAAGAGAGCAAAGTCATACAAGTGTAGTTGCTATTGTAGGATATACTAATGCGGGAAAATCTACCCTCTTAAATACATTGACAAAAGCAGATGTATTAGAGGAAGATAAGCTATTTGCTACCTTAGATCCGACTACTCGTTTATTTGAATTAGAAAGTGGAGAAAGTGTATTACTCACTGATACTGTTGGATTTATTCGTAAGTTACCACATCATTTAATTGATGCATTCCGTAGTACATTAGAAGAGGCAAAATATGCAGATATTATTCTCCATGTAGTAGATGCTTCTAGTCCAATGATAGATACACATATGCATGTTGTTTATGACACACTAAGAGAATTAGGAGTAGAAGGAAAAACAATTATTACATTATTTAACAAAGTAGATAAGTTAGGAGAATCTCCAATTCTTAGAGATTTTAAATCTGATTATCGATTAAATATTTCTGCGAAGCAAGGAACTGGGCTAGATGAACTATCAAAACTTTTAGGTGAAATATTAAGAAGCCAAAAGGTATATGTTGATAAAATATTTGCTTATAATGAAGCTGGAAAAATACAAATAATAAGAACATATGGACAAGTATTAGAAGAAGAGTATACAGAAGAAGGAATAAAAGTAAAAGGGTATATACCAGCAGAAATGTATACAAAGATTTTATAGAAAAGTCTCTAATATCCTAATAGATTGTTGCTTAAGGTAGCTAATTATATGGGATATTAGAGTTTTTTTTTAGGTTATAGCCACAAATATATACAACATTTGGATTTTTCAAAAGAACAAAATTGTCAGTTTGTTTTACAAAAGACAGCCCAAGCCATTTATCAAATAGTTCTTGACTTTCCAAGATTTTATAGAAAATTTTAATAGTTGTATTTTAAAATATTAAATTAGTGGAACCTAACAAGCCAAGTGTATCACTTAACCTATTAGGTGCCAATATAACTAGGAAAACAAGAACAATGAAGTAGTTGAGTTTTTTTCTTATTATTCGTATAATATACGGTATGTATTCAAAATAATATCATATAGATACGTATCTATTTTGATGTATCATAGTGTTAATAAAGGAAAGGAACATATATATGAGTAGTAATAATTTAGAGATTGCATATAAAGAAATAATTGCATTGAATAAAGAAGAATATGAATTAGTTGATATGAGAAATGACTCTGCAATTAGTTATGGGATTATACCAGGAGCAATACATATTCCAGAAAATGAAATTTATAATCAAATAGGAAAATTGTCTAAGGATAAGAAAGTGATTTTGTATTGTGCAAGAGGAATTGTTAGCAAAGAATATGCAGAAAATTTAAGAGAAGAAGGTATTGAAGCATATAGCCTTTTAGGAGGATATGCAGGCTGGCTTGTTAATAATATGAAAGAACAACAAGAACTAGAAGAAAGCAAAAAGAAAAAAGGAGACAAGGAAAAAACAAGAGCAGAAGAAATAGAACTTAGTATTCGTAAAAAATTCCACAAACAAATTTTTTCTAGATTTGCAAAGGCAGTAAGAGAGTATGAACTTATTAAAGAAAATGATAAAGTAGCAGTTTGTATTTCTGGTGGAAAAGATTCTATGCTTATGGCAAAACTATTTCAGGAGTTAAAAAGACATAACAAATTTAATTTTGAAGTGGAGTTTCTTGTTATGGACCCAGGGTATAGCGAGGCCAATCGACAAATTATTGAAAATAATGCAAAACTAATGAATATCCCAATTACAGTATTTGAGTCTGATATTTTCGATTCTGTATATGAAATTGAAAAATCTCCTTGCTATTTGTGTGCAAGAATGCGAAGAGGACATTTATACAATAAGGCAAAAGAATTAGGTTGTAATAAAATAGCATTAGGACATCATTATGATGATGTAATTGAAACCATTTTAATGGGAATGTTATATGGTGGACAAGTACAAACAATGATGCCAAAGCTTCATAGTACAAATTTTGAAGGAATGGAATTAATCCGTCCTATGTATTTAATAAGAGAAGATGATATTAAACATTGGAGAGATTATAATAACTTATACTTTATTCAATGTGCTTGTCGATTTACAGATACATGTACGACTTGTAGCCCAGATAGTAGAAGCGTATCAAAACGTTTGGAAATTAAAAATTTAATTGCAGAAATGAAAAAGGTAAATCCTTTTGTAGAAGGAAATATTTTTAAAAGTGTAGAAAATGTAAATTTAAGTACAGTAATTGCTTACAAGGAAAATGGGGTAAAGCATCATTTCTTAGAGTATTATGATGACATTAAAGAATAAAATTCTAATAAAGTTCCTATAGTAAATATAGTTCCTACTTAGTGGAGTTTATAGAAGTTACTAAATAAAAGGCGAGGAGATTTTATGCTCCTCGCTAATTGTTTGCTATAAAGTTATGACACTTTTTTATAATGATTTTTTACAATAAGAAGAATCACATATCCACTTACTAGAGAAAGTAAGGAAACAAAAAGATACATAATTCCATTACTAGAATTCATTCCTCCATAAATTACAACAGAAGCACTTAAACAAGCAAGCACTGGACAAACATAGCCAAAAAACTTACTTTTAATATTTCCTTTTTTTGCATATCGTATGACACCAATATAAAGAATGAAATAAAAAATATACATAATAACAATTGGAATTCCTGATACATCTAAATCCCAAATTTTAATAATAGAATGCTCTATTGTTAAATAGTGTATAAAAAGCCAAAACAAAGAGAAAAGAAAACTTAAACAATGGGATAATATAGAAACATCAAATTTAGGATGTAATTGTGCAATTTTTTCATAAAAAGGAAGTTCTTTTCTAATAGCAAGAGCATGAGGGACACGACAACTACCTAAAATAATACCGTTGCAAGTTCCAAGTATAGAAATAACAACACCAGTAAGTAAAAGTTTAGCCATACCAGTTCCTGCAATTTTTCTAGCAGCCATTTCAAAGGCAGAATCTTTTAATTCTAATATCATATCTGGTCCTAATAAAAAGGAAATTCCAAGAAAATATAATAAATAAATACATAAGATAAGAATTGGTGCAATAGTAAGAGCTAAAGGTAAATTACGTTTTGCATTTTTTATTTCATGACAAATGGAAGGAGCAATTGACCAGCCATCATAAGAAAAAGCAGCGGCAACAATAGCACTACTACTAGATACAATTCCAGCGCCAGTAACCGATTGTAAATCAAAATTTGTTGTATCCCCAAATAACACGCCAAAAAAAGCAATTACTAATAATGGAATAATCTTAATAACAGTAGCTGATGTTTGTAAATATCCAGCAATTTTTGGAGCACATGTATTAATAATATATAAAGATATCATATAAAATAAAGTAAGTGTCCAAACATGATTTTGTAAAGTTTCAATATTGGAAAAAAGCTGTATAGTATAGTTTGCACCGACCCAGCAAATAACCGCAGTAAGAGCTGGATAGTATACCACCATTTGGAACCAACCAATTAAAAAGGCAAACTGTTTTCCATAAGCTTTTTCTCCATAACTAATTAAACCACCTGCATCATCTGTTACTTTTGCCCATTCAGCAATAGTAATTCCACCAAATATAATACCAAACGCACCAACAATTAAAACAAGACATCCAATTGTTACGTTTCCATTGGTTAGTACGAGTATATCATCAGCTTTGAAAAAGATACCAGAGCCTATAACAATTCCCATAACCATAGCGATTGTTGTAATAAGCCCATATTTTCTTTTTTCTTCTTGCATATAAAACCTCCTAAAACAAAATATGAATTAGTATAATATAGTTTTTTCATTAAGTCTATGAAAATATGAAAAAATGTGAAAATACTTTTATATTTTCATATTTTTTGTATGTTTATAAAATTCATTAAATTACATATTGACTTTAGTGCTTTATCAAAGTAAAATAGTAGATAACGAAAGTAACGAAAGGAATAGGTTCAATATGAAACAGTTTACAATACCAGAAGGAATGCGAGATATGATTTTAGGTGAGTGCGAGATAAAAAAGAAATTACAATACCAAATTGAATCATATTTAGATAAATGGGGATACAAAGAGGTTGTAACACCAACCATTGAATTTTATAAAACCTATAATGTAGGATTTGAAGATATACAAGAAGAAGATATGTATAAATTTTTTGATGCATCTGGTCATATATTAACTCTCCGTACTGATATGACCATTCCTATTGCTCGTGTAGCGGCAACTAAGTTTAAAGATGCAAAAATGCCACTTCGTTTTCGTTACTGTGCTAATGTATTTAAAGTCCATGAGGCATTGAGCGGAATACGAAATGAAATTACAGATTGTGGAGTAGAGTTAATTGGAGTAGAAGAAAATTGTGGAGATTTAGAAATTGTTGTTACTGCAATGGAGACATTACAAGTAATAAAAGACAAACAAGTAATTATGGAAATAGGAAATATTAATTTCTTTCAAGAAGCTTGTAATGGTATAGGATTGGATAATAAACAGGCAAGCATACTAGCAGATTATATTGATAAAAAAAGTTTAAAAGCATTGGAAGATTACTTAGAACAACTAAAACTAGAAGAACAGTATAAAGCATTTTTTAATAAACTTCCATGGCTATGTGGTGACTATACAATTTTAGAAGAGGCAAAAAAGTATGCATTTAATAGCGGGCTGAAAAAGATTATTTCTAATTTAGAGCAACTTAACAATGATTTAAATCAGCTAGGTTATACTAATTTAATTTATGATTTTGGAAAGGTTACAAACCTAAATTATTATACAGGAATTATTTTTGAAGCTTTTGTAGAAGGAGTAGGAACAAAAGTTTTAAGTGGTGGAAGATATGATAATTTAATTGGAAAATACGGAAAGGAGTTACCAGCAGTTGGCTTTTCCATAAAGCTAGATGAATTGTTAGAAGTTGTAGAGCCACCTGAGAAAAGGAGAAAATGTGTCATTGAATATAATAAAAATTATAAATTAGAAGTTATGAAAAAAGCAAAAGAACTACGAGAGAGGCAAATAGTAGAGCTTGTTGTAAATAATGATATAGAACAAATAGTAATTAGTGAGGTGTAAATTATGCTATCAATTGCATTAACAAAGGGAAGATTGGAAAAAGCATCGGTTTCTATATTTTCTAAGTGTGGATATGGAATAGAAGAATTACAAAACAAAGGTAGACAATTAGTTTTTAAAGATAGTAAGAAGGATATTCAATATTTTCTTGTTAAGGCCGCTGATTGTATTACATATGTAGAACATGGGGTTGCCGATGTGGGAATTGTTGGAAAAGATACCCTTATGGAATCTAACGAAAATTATTATGAAGTGATGGATTTGGGTGTAGGAAAGTGTGGATTTATTGTAGCTAGTTTACCTCATTTAAATCCTTATAAAAAGATAGGTCATATTAAAATTGGAACAAAATATCCAACAGTGGCAAAAGAATATTTTAAGAAAAAAGGAATGGATATAGAAATCATTAAAATTGAAGGAAGTGTAGAATTAGCTCCAATTTTAGGTCTTTGTGATGCTATTGTAGATATTATGGAAACAGGAACGACGTTAAAAGAAAATGGATTAGTTGTATTTGATAGAATTTGTGATATATCAGCTCGTGTTATTGTTAATAAAGCAAGCTTTAAATTAAAAAGAAAAGAAATTATGGAGTTGTTAGAAGATATAAAAAAAGTTATTAGTGGTGAATAAAGGAAAGGAAGATACTATATGTTACGTTTAATTGATAGTACAGATTTAAATAAGTTACAAGATTACTTAGAAGAAAGAGAAGATGATGTAGAGAAAGAAATTGTAGTTACAGTAGAAAATATTATATCTGATGTAAAAAAACGAAAAGATATTGCACTAAAACAATATACCGAGCAGTTTGATAACGTATCCATTGATAATTTTATTATGAGTGAGGAAGAAATCAATATTATTTATGAAACAGTAGATAAGGAATTTATAAAAAATTTAATAGAAGCAAAGGAAAATATTACATATTATCATAAACAACAAATACAATCAGGATATGAACTTCAAAAAGAACATGGGGTTTATTTAGGACAACGAGTCATTCCATTGGAAAAAGTAGGTGTGTATGTTCCAGGAGGGCGTGCAGCTTACCCTAGCAGTGTTCTTATGAATGTAATCCCAGCAAAAATTGCAGGAGTAAAAGAGATTGTTATGGTAACCCCACCAAGCAAAGATGGAACAATTAACCCATATATTGTAGCGGCGGCAAAAATTGCAAGTGTAAAAAAAATATATAAAG
>CALWGN010000078.1 GCA_944380055.1 uncultured Lachnospiraceae bacterium | reverse complement strand
AATAATAACTGTTTTATTTTTTGTTTTTGTTTCTAATGCTTCTCTTAATTTACTATCTGTCTTAAAGTCTAAGGCTGAAAAACTGTCGTCAAACACAAAGATTTCTGGGTCTTTGGCTATGGCTCTTGCGATAGATAGTCTTTGTTTTTGACCTCCTGATACATTTCCTCCACCTTGTGCAATTGGGTCTTGATATTTGTTTTCTTTTTCATTAATAAATTCTGTTGCTTGGGCTATCTCTGCTGCTTCTATCATTCTTTCATCTGACATGGTTTCATCGGAATATTTAATATTTGACTCAATTGTTCCTGTGAATAGCACACCTTTTTGTGGCACAAATCCGATAATATCTCTTAAATCTTTTTGTGACACATCTTTTACATTGACACCATCAATGCATAGTTCTCCCCCTGTAACATCATAAAATCTTGGTATTAAGTTTACAACTGTTGATTTTCCACTTCCTGTACTTCCAATAATAGCTGTGGTTTTTCCTGGTTCTGCTGTAAAATTAATGTCCTCTAAAATTTCAGTATCTGCATCAGGATATCTAAATGATACATTTTTAAATTCTACTAATCCTTTTTTACTTGGGTCAAATTTCTTTGTTTCTTTTTTATCCTTGATGCTTGGCTCTGATTCTAGTACTTCATTTATTCTTCTTGCTGAAACTGCTGCTCTTGGTAGCATGATTGAAATCATAGATATCATTAAGAATGCCATAACAATTTGCATTGTGTATTGAATAAATGCCATCATGTCTCCAACTTGCATAATTCCTTGGTCAACATTATGTCCTCCAACCCAAACAATTAATATCATAATTGCATTCATGATAAACATCAACAAAGGCATCATCATTGACATTGCTTTATTAACAAACATATTTGTTTTCATTAAATCTTTGTTTGCACTGTCAAATCTTGCTTCCTCTTTCTTTTCTGTATTAAATGCTCTTATAACTGGTAACCCTGTAAGGATTTCTCTTGAAACTTCATTTAATTTGTCTATTAAATCTTGCAATTTTCTAAATCTTGGCATTGCTGTAATAAATAATGTTCCTACTATAAATAAAATTGCAACTATTGCTACACCAATAATCCAAGCCATTGAACTATCTGTACTTCTTAAAACTCTTACAAATCCACCTATTCCTATAATTGGTGCATAAACAACTACTCTAAATAATATTGTAATTAGTTGTTGTATTTGTTGAACGTCATTAGTACTACGTGTAATTAATGACGCAGTTGAAAATTGATTTAATTCTGCGTTTGAAAATGTCATTACTTTTTTGAAAACTTTTTCTCTTAAAGTTTTTCCTAATTTTGCTGCTACTCTTGAAGATAACAACATAATCGTTACTGCACATACCATTGTAATTAGTGCAATTCCTAACATTTGTAATCCTGTTTTAAATATGTAATTATTTTGAATGTCATCTGTATTAATTCCAGCATTTATATAAATTTGTTTTACAGATGAAATTACTGCTTGTTCCTTTATTGAATCACTCATTTGCTCTATTTGTTTCGTAAATTCTGTTAAAGCTTGATTTCTTTGTTCTTCTGGCATTTGTTCAATAATTTCCATTAATGACATATTTTGTATATATTGTTTTTGTGCCTCTGGTACATTTTGCAATAATTGTTCTTTTATTTTATTTGCTGTTTCTTCATTTGTCACAGTTGTCAATTCCATTAATGGATCTACAATGATTCCTGCTAATGAGTCTTCTTGTTCATCACTAATATCTTTTAAAACATAAATTGTATCTGCTTTAACTTCATAGTCATTTCCGAAATATTCTTTTACAACTTTTTCATCATGTTTTTGTTCTGTTTCATATTTATTTTCACTTGTTGTTGAAATCATTGTATAATTTTCTAATATTTCATCATCTTTATCTGTGAAGATAAGCATATTGTCCATATCTTCTTTAGCTATTACTTCTGGTACAACACTTGTAATTCCCCCTGCTTGAATACCTTCATTAACGATTTTTGAAGTATAATCTGGCAATGCTAAATCTGTTGAAGCTTGCACACAAAGTAATATGACAATAATAATTACTGCTCCTAATGACTTTTTTAAGTTTTTTAATACTTTTAGCATATCTCTCTCCTTCTTTCATTTATTTAGATTTTTTTATATTGGAAAAATTTTCTTAGAATTTTTCTCTTTGGGATATATCTATAAACCTTATTAGACAAATTCAAATAACACCGTATTATTAATTATATGCGACATAGTGTCATAAGTCAATATCTTTATTGTGAATTTTTTGTGAACCCAAAACAATAATGGGCTTTTTTTATATTTTATCTGTTTATGACATTTTAAAGCCTGCATCTATTGTTCGTGTGCCAAATTTCTGAAAGAAATTTGTGTTAAACTGTTAGGGCGGAGCAACATTCTAGCATAAGAAACAATAAAAAAACAAAAGCGACATAATTAATAATCTATCATTTTAATTAAATCTCATGTCGCTTTTGTTTTTACATTTTTCTGAATACTCCTGCAACTTTTCCTAATATTTCACAATCTGGTACAATTATTGGATCCATTGTAGAATTTTCTGGTTGTAGACGAATATGGTCTTCTTCTTTATAAAATGTTTTTACTGTTGCTTCATCTCCTATTAATGCAACAACAATTTCTCCATTACTTGCTGTGTTTTGTTTCTTTACAAGAATATAGTCTCCATCTAAAATTCCTGCTTCTATCATGCTCTCTCCTCTTACAGTTAGCATAAAGCTTTCTGAATTTCCTACAAAGTCAATTGGAATTGGAAATGTGTCTGTAACATTTTCTACAGCTAAAATTGGTTCTCCTGCTGTTATCTTTCCTATAATAGGTACTTCTACTAGTTCTTTTTGTGTATAGAAGTCTTTGCTTGATGTTGTTTTTGGCTCTCCTGATGCTC
>CALWGN010000077.1 GCA_944380055.1 uncultured Lachnospiraceae bacterium | reverse complement strand
AAAGCTAACTTATATAAATATGGTATATGTATAATACTTATTATATTATTTACAATTACTAATATTTATAATTTAAAGAAAAAGAAAAAAAACAATTATACAATTGATGTTTTAATTTTATATGTATATATGACTTTATTTTCAAATATAGAATGCATGTTATATACAACGGCAATAACTTTATTAATAATTGGAATAAATGTTATTAGTAAATCAGAAACATATAATAAGAAATTGCCAATAGGGTTTTACCTTTGTGTAAGTAATATCTGTATTATAATTTTACATAATTTTTTAATTTTTAGTATAAGGTGATTTCATGCTTAAAAACAAGAAAAATAATTTTTTCATAAATAATAAAAAAGGCTTCACAACAGCGGAGCTTGTTATTGCTATAGTAATTATGATAATTTTTGTAACTGTTATAAGCACAATTTTTATAAATATTTATATATCTTTTATGGAATCAAAAAGATATTCAGCAGCAATGATGTATGCTACTCAATTGGCAGAAAAGGTGGACAAATTATCATATGAAGAAGTAACAGAAGAAAACTTATTAAATATAGAACATGAAAATGGATATGATATACAGTTAACCATAGAAACAAACACCGAAAATACATTAAAGAAAATTCATATTAAAATAAATTATTATGTAGGTAGTAACTTAAAAAATGTAGAACTAGAAAAAACAAAAACAAGAAATTACTATATAATACCTAATGCACCTAATGTTAAAGAGGGCATGGTTCCAGTACGATTTGTAGAAGATGGACAAGACGGATACTGGGTAATTGCCTCGAGCAATAGTACAAATTGGTATAACTATTATACTAATAATTGGGCAAATATTATGCTTTTAGATGGATTAACAATCCGGAAATGGAGTAAAAGTAACAGAAGAAAATAAAGAAGAATTAGTGGGACAAAGAGTAGAAACTCCTGGAAGCATGTTTGTATGGATACCAAGATATGCATATAAAATTACAAATAATACTGTAGAAATTGAGTTTTTATATGGTAATACAAATAATTTTTTATCAGTTACAGAAGTAATTACTACTAACGAAGATGGGACAGAAAAAACAGATTATGTTGAAAAAATGCAAGACATATTGCAAAAAGAAGGCTATAGGGTACACCCAAGCTTTACAAATGGAGAAAATAATAATTATGCAAATGGAGAATGGGACAAAGAAATAGAAGGTTTTTGGGCAGCCAAATATGTAGCTGGATACCAAAGCTCAACAATTACTTATGATGCTAATGGACAAGAAGTATACCCAGAAATAGAAAATATTATTTATAGTAATAAAACATACACAAGTTATAAGAATGAATATACACAAAATGCATTAGGACAAAACATATCTTCAACTTCTTATTCTACACAAAAAATATCTTATCCAGTATTTAAACCATTAACATATGCCTATAATTTAATAAGTGTTGGCGATAGCTATGCTATATCACAAGAAATTGCAAAAACAAGCTATTTATATGGATTAAATAGTAACAATACTGATAGCCATATGATGAAAAATAGTGAATGGGGAGCTATAGCATATTTAGCACATAGCAAATACGGAAGAAACGGAATTGAGATAGTAGCTAATACTAAAAATCTAAACAATAAAGATGGAAAAAATATTTATGCAGTAACAGGTTATGCCGGCACACAAGCAAATGGGACAGCTGCAAGTAGTACAAACAATATAACAGGAGTATTTGACCTAAATGGATGCTTATGGGAAGCAGTAGCAGCCTATATTTCAAATGGGAGTGATATTTTAACAACAAATGGTAATTTACTTAATCCAATAAAGTCTTCTGATTCTACAGCATACCAAACAAATAGTACAAAATATGTTACAATATATCCGTTTAATGAGTCAGCAGATACTTCAAACAATAACTGGAGTAGGTACAATGAACTAAAAACATTACAATATGGATATGGAGATTCTATACTAGAAACTTCATCAGCAGGAGAAGGCTATACCAGTTGGAACAATGACCATTCAGAATTTGCATATTTAAATCGCCCATTTTTTATAAGAGGTGGTTCTTTTGGTAGTCAAGCAACAAATGGTGGAACTTTTGCTTTTTATTCTTCAGATGGTAGTATAAACCATTACATGGGATTCAGAGTTGTACTAATATAGTTAAAAAAATTATTTGGTAATTTTATGAAATTTATCGAAAAATATATAAAAAAGAATTAAAAGACGTTATAATATATATAAACAAAAGAAAGGAGAATAAAAAATGGCAGAAAATAGAAGAATTCCTATGGGAATAGAACTGGTTCGAAGAGGAATTGTTACACAAAACGACATAGAAAAAGCTTTAGAATACCAGAAAGAACATCCCCGGAAAAAGGATAGGAGATATATTAAACATATTAAACCTTGGAGAAAAGAATGCCTTAATAGAAGCAATAGGAGACATTTTAGGAGAAAAAGGAATTATATTAAGGTATGCAGATGTAGCAATTAACTTAACAGACTATATTTCTTTAGATGTAGCAAAACATAATAAAGCAGTTCCATTTGAAATCCAAAATGGAAAAATTAAAGTTTGTTTTGCAGATACAACAAATAAAAGAACAATGGATGCAGTTAGACTTTTACTTTTAAATAAAGGTTTAGTAATGGATAAATATATTACTTTTGAGAGTAATATAGAAACAATTTTAAAGAGCCTAGAAGGAACTGCAACAGAGAGCATAATGGTTGGAAAGGATGTTACAACTCTAATAGATAACATTATTAAAACTGGAATGGAAAAAAGAGCAAGTGACATTCATATTGAACCTTTAGAAAACGAAGTTAGAATTAGATACAGAATTGATGGAGAATTACACAATGTTGCAAGTATTGCAAAAGAAAAACAATCCCAAATTATAGGAAGACTAAAAGCAATATCAAATATGCACCAGGAAAAACAAGAATCACAAGATGGTAGAATTCTAATTTATCCAGATTATAATATTCGTGTTTCTTCACAAAAAAATGTTAATGGAGAAAAATTTGTTTTAAGGTTATTAAAAAAGAATGGGAATGTAAAAAGAATATTTGACTTAGGTTTCCCAAATGACCCTATTTTAGTAGAAAAAAGTTTTAATAAACGAAATAGTATAACAATTGTAGCAGCACCAACTGGAGAAGGGAAAACATCAACTTTATATAGTATAATTGACTATTTAAATAGTCCTAATATTAATGTTACAACGATTGAAGACCCTGTAGAAATTAGAATACCAGGATTAAACCAAATTGA
>CALWGN010000076.1 GCA_944380055.1 uncultured Lachnospiraceae bacterium | reverse complement strand
GGATATAAAGGAATCATTAAAAAAATAATGATGTTTGTAGTAATTGCATTAGCATGTATTATACAAAAATTACTAGCTGATAGTATTCCATTAAGGGAAGTGACTATTAGCTTTTTTATTGCAAATGAGGGAATTTCACTACTAGAGAATGCAGCAGCGATTATTCCAATTCCGGACAAACTTAAAGAAGTGTTATTACAATTAAGAGATAAAAATATAGAAAAAGACGCTGAATAAGTATCTAAAAAGCCTTGATAAGATATATCATACATATAGCCTAAAGGACATTATAGCATCTAGTAAACACTAGGTGCTTTTTTAATACAAAAAAGGAAAGAGGTAGAAAAATGAGAATTAATAAGTTTAAATTAATGATAATAGCAGGACATGGACAAGGAGACCCTGGAGCAATAGGTAATGGGCATAAAGAAGCAAATATTAATAGAGATTTAGCTGATAGAGTAGTTAGATATGCTTTATCTAAAGGGATTAATGTAACTTTATATGATCCAAATAAAAATGCTGTAACACAGTGTAGACAAGGTAATACACCACAATTTGCTAGACATCATTACTGTTTAGAAATCCATTGCAATGCTTCATCAAAACTTGAATCTAGAGGTACAATGTTCTATATCCACAAGGATGAGCTAGGCTGGAGTGTGGAAGAAAATATCTTACAAAGATTGTATAGGCTAGGTAGCACAAAGGCTTGGGATGGAGTTGTAAAAGCTAACAGACAGTGGAAAGAGGGGTTAATTGTACAAAATCGTTGCAAAGAACAAGGTGTAAGCCATGGATTGTTAGAAACATTCTTTATAACAAACAAAGAGGATGTAGATTGGTATTTTAATAATAGAGACAGAATTTCAGAAGAAATAGTAGCTGGAATCATAGAGGGATTTGGTTTAACAGAACAAGAAGATTAATACACAAACTGGATTGGAACAGTAAAAGGAACAGATTTATTAAATGTTCGCACTGGAGCAGGAATGGGGTATGGATTAGCTCCGATTGGAACAGTCAGTGAAAATATAGATGTAGAAATAATCGGAGAAAAAGAAGAAGCACCTGGAAAGGTTTGGTATCACATAAAGACAGGAACTAGAGTGCTTGGCTGGGTATATAGTGGGTATATTAAAAGAAAATAGTATTTTAAGGGTAGCAAGTTAATAGCTTGTTACCCTCTTTTTTTATTGCAAAATATTGACTATATACCACTAAAGGTGTATAGTAATAAAAATGTTAGGGTATTAAATATCTAAAAAATGGGGATAGTATAGGAGGATTATTCAGTGGCAAAAGAAAAAGGAATTTTTATTGACAAAAATGAATTAGTCAATTTAATAAGAAATATAGGAGAAGAACAATGGAGTACATTCTCTGCTAGTGAGCTATATCCAAAAGGAAATACTCATCGATGTGATATCGTTGCAGATGGAAAAGAGGCGATGTTGAATATATATTTCAAAAAAGATGGTTCTACTACAATACATCCGATAGGTAATAATGTAGAAGTCCCAACACTTATAAAGGGATTGATAGAAGAACGATGTACTTTTAAAAACTGTTCGCAAAATAGATCATATTCTAAAAAACTTCCAGAGGAATGGAGATGTACTTTAATAGAATACTTAAAAAGTTTAGATGGTGTTGAAATGGTAGAAAAAGAAATAATAAATCCTTCCCAACATCAATATATATTTACAAGTAGAATAGGAGATAGATTAACAGTTAATATTTACAAAAACGGGACTCTAACTTTACAAGGAAAACCTGCATATTTGTATGGAGAAGCTATTTCTTTATTATCGTATTGTGATAGTATATCTATAGAGGACATTGTCGACACGGTTAATATTTTTCATAATATTGAAGTTAATATTTCCGATGTGCATCAAGAGTTAAGAAGTTTGTTACCAAATGCATATGAAAATATAGATAATAACATTTTAAAGTTGTTATCACCATCAATTTCATTAAGAAGTGTACAAATGGAACTAGAAGATTACTCTTGTTATGCATTTCCAGCTTTAAGAGCTTTAGAAGGATATATAAAATATCTATTCAGTCTAAAAGGCATAACTATTGGTTATAATTTTAAAGATATATTTCAAAAAGGAAAGCTTACACCTGAAATAATCAAACAAATTAATGATATGAATTATGTTAGTGAGTTAGAAAGGTTATTTCAATATTTTAAAAATAATAGGCATGTGTTGTTTCATACTGAACAAATTCTTATTGGAACTACGTTTCTTGAAGATAAAAAAGAGGCTGATGATATAATTAATCAAGTATTAAATTTAATAGAGACCTCATATATTAAAATTGAAAAAAATTTAGCGATGTATGATAGTAAAAAGGAGGTTCATTATGGGTGATTTTCAAATTATAAAATTAAACAGTGAACTATATGATTTTCTTGTCATTGCAACATCATATAAAAATCCATTAAGTGATTTCAAGCAAGTAAAAAGTAAAATAGGAAAAGAGCATGCAAAAATAATATTTGATTTAACATTGATTAATGGAGTAAAAAGCAATAGATATATTCAATGTTGTTATGAATATGACAAAGAAATATTTCAAAAGTGTGATATTGTAAAAAATATCAGTAAAAATATAGAGGAAACAAGTAAGGATTTTTTCATGAAGCATGAAGATATTGTGCAAAGAAGTGTTATTCCAAATGCTTTGAAATACTTACTAGTAAATGGCACTATCTAAATAAAAGGGCGATAGGATTAACCTATTCGCCCTCTTTTTCTCTACATAACTCATCTAAAGTAACACCCAATGCGTCTGCTAATTTTATCATAGTAGATACACGCCCGTCACCACGCTTTTCAATGTCTTGTATAGTTCGTCTAGG
>CALWGN010000075.1 GCA_944380055.1 uncultured Lachnospiraceae bacterium | reverse complement strand
AAGTCCAGAATATCTTCTTTGTTCTTGTTCATTGGCAATCATATCTTGAAATGTTTTTACACTTCCAACAATACATACACAGTTTTTTGCTCTCGTTACCGCTGTATACAATAAATTTCGATTCATTAACATTTTAGGGCCAGACAATAATGGAATAACTACTGCTGGATATTCGCTTCCTTGAGATTTGTGTATTGTAACTGCATAAGCAAGTTCTAACTCATCTACTTGTTTAAAACTATATGTTACTCGTCTTGTTTCATCAAATTCTACAATAAGCTGTTCTGCATATAAGTTAATTTCTTTGATAATTCCAGTATCTCCATTAAAAATTCCTACACCTTCTTCTACTGGAATACCATATCGCCCAACAACTTCCCACTCCATCTGATAATTATTTTTTATTTGCATCACTTTATCTCCTTCGCGGAAAATTCCTTGTGCAAATGCTTTTTCAGCTTTATCCTCTGACGGTGGATTTAAATATTGTTGCAATGTAATGTTTAATTGCTCTACTCCTAATGCACCTTTTCTCATTGGAGTTAACACTTGCAATTCATGCATAGAAGCATTTACATACTTAGGTAGTTTTTCTTTTATTAACGTAATACTGGCTCCTGCAATAATCGGTGCATTATCACGCTCAATAAATAAAAAGTCTTTGCTTCCTTTTTTTGGTTCTACTTTTTCTCCTGCATTAATTTTATGGGCATTCACAATAATATCACTTTCTGATGCCTGTCTAAAAATCTTTTTTAACATTACTACATTGAAACAATTGGAATAAATAATATCTTTTAATACATTGCCAGGCCCTACACTTGGAAGCTGGTTGACATCACCAACTAAAATTAGTCTAGTTCCGACAGTTACTGCTTTTAATAAAGAATTCATTAAATGAATATCAACCATAGACATTTCATCAATAATAATAACATCTGCCTCTAGGGGATATTCTTCATTTCTTGTAAAATGCATACCTGAAACATCTTCTTGTGGAGAACCTGTTAACTCTAGTAAACGATGAATGGTTTGTGCTTCAAATCCAGTTGCCTCTGTCATTCTCTTTGCCGCCCTTCCTGTAGGCGCTGCTAACAAAATTTCTAGACCTTCTCTATCAAAATAATGAATAATTGCATTAATTGTAGTTGTTTTTCCAGTTCCCGGTCCACCGGTAATAATCATTAATCCACTATTTACTGCTTCCTTTACTGCCATTCGTTGCATTTCATCTAGGGAAATATTATTTTCTTCCTCTACAATTTTAATTTTTTTCTCTATTTGATCCTCTGGAATATTATCTTTTATATTTAAATCATGAAGCATTTTTGCCGTATTTAATTCCATATAATAATATTTAGAAGCAAATACTATATGACTTCCATTTACTTGCTTTAACACTAACTTTTTATCAATCACTAAATCTGTAATATATTTTTCAATATATTCCTGCTTTACCTCTAGCAACTGTGATGTATTGTCTAATAGCTGGTTTAATGGTAAATATGTATGACCTTGCCCCACTGCTTGAATTAGTGTATATAATATACCACTTTTAATACGAAAATCTGAGTCTGTTAAAATTCCAACTTTTTTTGCTATTTCATCTGCAATTTTAAATCCTACTCCCGATATATCATCTGCCATACGATATGGATTATTTTTTATAACTCCATATACATCTTGTCCATATTGTTGATATATTTTGGCTGCCAGATTCATAGAAATTCCATATTGTTGAAGAAATATCATCGCTTTTCTTCCATCTTTTTTTTCTGCAATTTGGGCAGCAATTTCTCTTGCTTTTCTTTCACTAATTCCTTTTATTTCACTTAAACGCTCTGGCTCTTCTTCTATAATACGAAACGTATCATCACCAAATTTTTTTACAATTCTTTCTGCCATGGCAGCTCCAATACCTTTGATTGTTCCACTAGCCAAATATCTTTGTGTAGAGGCAGCATCCTTTGGTGCTACAAATTCATAACTTTGTACACGAATTTGTTCTCCATACATTGGATGTTCAATTAACTCCCCCTCTGCTTTCATGTATTCTCCCTCTGAAATGTTTAAAAATGTACCTACTAAGCAATATTCTTTTTTCCCCTCTACAACTGATAAAACACTATATCCATTTTCCTCATTTCTAAACACAATTCTCTCTACGTATCCTTCTACACAAGCCATTTTTTCACCCTCTTCCTCATTGTCTTTAAAGTTACTTTTTATACAAATTGTATTTGTTTTCCTAATGCAACGATGGGGCTGTCCTGTATAGCATCTGCCTACAAAACAACCCCGTATTTTTATTTATTAGTATTAGTCTTCTTTTGAACCATTTAAAAATTCAATATATTTCCCTGTTCCAATAGCTACTGCTGTCATTGGATCTTCTGCTGTCATTGTGCTAATTCCAGTTCTTTCTTCTAATAATTCTTCTAGTCCATGTAACAATGCACCACCGCCTGTTAACACAATTCCTCTATCAGAAATATCTGCAGCTAATTCAGGTGGAGTCTTTTCTAATACATTGTGTACTGCATCTACAATCTTTGCAGTTGATTCTCTTAATGCTTCTAATGTTTCATCAGAAGTGCATGTAATTGTTTTTGGTAATCCAGTTACTAAATTACGACCTCTAACATCAATAGTAAGCTCTTCATCTCTTTTATAGCAAGTACCAATTTTAATTTTGATTTCTTCTGCTGTTCTTTCTCCAATTAATAAGTTATGCTTTTTACGCATATAGCGAACGATAGCATCATCAAAGTTATCGCCAGCAGTTTTAATAGATTCACTTACAACAGTTCCTCCTAAAGAAATAACTGCAACATCTGTTGTACCACCACCGATATCCACAATCATATTACCGCAAGCCTTTGAAATATCAATTCCTGCTCCAATAGCTGCTGCTACTGGCTCTTCTATAATAAATACTTCTCTTGCTCCTGCTGCATAAGTAGCATTTTCTACTGCTTTTCTTTCTACTTCTGTTACTTCACTTGGTACACAAACACAGATTCTTGGTTTTCTAAATGTTCTTTTACCAACTGCTTTTTGTATAAAGTATTTTAACATTTTTTCTGTAATTGTATAATCGGAGATAACCCCTTCACGAAGTGGTCTTACTGCCACAATGTGTCCTGGTGTTCTACCAATCATCAAACGAGCTTCTTCTCCAATAGCTTTAATTTCATTTGTGTTACGGTCAAATGCCACTACTGATGGCTCCTTTAACACAACACCTTTTCCTTTTATATAAACTAATACACTAGCGGTCCCTAAATCAATTCCAATATCTGCTGATACTCCAAATAGCATGATAAATCTCCTTTCAATACTTTCCTTTTTCATAATTGTTTTGTATATTTTAAATAGGTTATCCTACGAAATATCTTATTTACTTTTTAATAAGAAAGAATATTCTGTAATATTTTGACATAGCTTATACTCTAGGACAAAATTATGTCATTATTCCATGTTTCTTATTATATACAATTATTTTCATTTTTAAAAGTGGTTTTTTTACTTTTTCGTAATTTGCAATATTTTTAGCATTTTGTATTCTCTTTTATTAATAATTTCTTTAACTAATTTATATCTATTTCATAATTAAGACAAACTTTAGACATATTTATAGGATATACTAACAGTGTACTAGTTAATAGTACTTTTCAAGTTGATCCCCATCACTTGAATAAACAAAGCTTTTTCATACTCATACCTGACAGCTTAGCTGTCAGGTACCCCCCTAAGATGATTTGTTTAAAACTTTGAATATATATATCCCTTTTTCATAACATATCAGAGCCAGTATAATTTTTATACTGGCTCTTCCTCCATGTTTATTTCTTTTTTCTTGAGATTTTCTCTTTAATAACTTCCTTTAATTCATTAAGTTCTGCTCTAAATTTTGTAGAAGTAAATGTTGGATGACTTCTTAAAATTCTCTTTTTTCCTTTTTCTAGTTGAGCTTCTATATCTGTTTTTTTCTCTTTTAAAATAAAAATTCTTACTTTAAGATCTAATAACTCCTGCTTCCATTCATCAAGTAGTGGATGACTCTTTAATTCTTCTATTGTGTCATTTAAGTTTTCCAACTTATCTACATAAACAGATGCTTGAATAGATTTGGAAACTTTTTTGGGAATTCCTTGTACTTTTTCTTGTAATTCCTCTAACCTTTTTATTATTCCAATAATTTCTTCTCTTCCTTTTGTCATCTTTTGAAGCAATTCTTTAAAGTCTAAGGCCTCTTTAAATGCTAACGTAAAATCTGCTACAATATAAATTGTTAAAATTATTGCTACTCCATTTGATATAACAGGGTTCATACCTAACACAAAAGCTTCAATAGGTGGATGGATAACAAATGTAAGAATCACACTTAACACTCCCCACCAGAAACTATTGCCAAAACAAATATGTCCATGCAAATTCCATTTTTTGTTACTATAATCCCAGTAACGAACTTGAAACAATGCTTCCATACATACTCCAGTTATATATTCCAACACCGTAGCTGCTAAACTACCTACAATAAACACTAATGGAATACTATTGCCAATAGGTATCACTGCCCAGATCATCATTACAGCTCCACTTCCATAAATAGGTAAAAATGGTCCTCGCATAAAACCTCTATTTACAAATCTCTTTCTACAAATAGATACATATGTCGTTTCAATACACCAACCAAGAAAACAATACAAATAGAAGAATAAAAGCCATTGTATTAACGTATACATTCTATTAATCCTTTCTTTTATTTTACAGATTTATTATAGCATAATTCCTGTATATGTTTTACACATACTAAGAATACTATATATCCATTATAGCATAGATACTGCTATTTATCCTTAATTAATTCTTAAAAAAAGCTTCTGCTATAAATAATAGCAAAAGCTTTTTCTTTTTCATATTTTTATATTTACATATTTACACATTTGTACATTTACATATTTACATATTTACACATTTGTACATTTACATATTATATTTTTACTGTTTTATGTTGTTCATAATCAAAATAACTTCCTTCTAACATATGAATTAATGTATTAGTATGAACAATCTCAATTACATTTTCTCTTTTTAGCCATTCTTTTTTACAATAAAATCCATATGGGACAAATGCTCTATTTCCCAACTTATACCCATTTATAATTAATTCAATACAGTCATAATTATTTTCTAGCCCTTTTATGGTAATCCATACATCATTTTTACATTGTTTTTCCACAATAACATTTGTCTTATAGATAAATGTTCCACTATAATACGGAAAACCTTTGCAATATACAGTGGATATATTTCCTTTTTTAGGCATTGAAACAATTTTATTTTCTTCCACACCAAAATTACCAATAATATAAATTGGATCGCATATACCATCAGATTCTTTTTCTACCTTCACACATATAAATATTTCATTTTCTCCTTCTATTAAATAAGAAGAAATATCACATACTAAATTATTTTGGTCATTAATAAATTCATAAACAAAATCTTCTTTTTGTATGTTATTCCCATTAATCTCAATGGTAAAGCTACTATTAATGGTTCGGTTATCCATTAACAATTTTGCTTTTTCTGGAACTTTCTCCACTTGGAAATACTGACGATAATACACTTGTAGAGGATATAAAATATCAATATGCTTTGGTGTACCAAACTCACTAGAGAAAATCAAATGCTCCCCTCGCAATATTTTTGTACTATTACAAGACTCTATAAATGTCTTTACTTCTGTTTCTTCCCATCTTTTTTTATCCAATGAGATTTGAAATGTATCCAAACGAAATATATTATCTCCTTGAATGGTAACATCCATTTCCTTCGTTCCATCTATAATAAACGTATCTACTTTTTGAAATTTCTGAAATAAATCCTTGTTTTTTCCATACTCTTCTATTTGCTTATTATTTGTAAACAAAAACAAACGACTTATATAAGAAGATAAAGAAGCCAGTAAAATATCTTTTTTTAGCTCAATCAACGTTATTTTTCCAGTTTCTAAACACAGTTCATAACAGTATTTAAACTCTTTCTTACAGTTTATCCCTATGGTTGCTGACTCTTTTCCATGATTTCCAACAAATACAAATAGGTTATCCTTATCACTACGGATAGAACTAAAAATTTCTTTATTATTATCACTATAAACTCTTACTGGCTCATTGACTAACTCATAAATAAGTGATATGAATGCATCTTCTATTCCTGCTTCTTTTACGCTACCATTAGTATCTACATAAATCATATTTCCTTGACGTTTTATTTCATAGCAATTATGCATTCCACACTTTGCTGATGTTTGACTCCAGTATAGACTTGCATCATCATCATCACCACGAAACCATTTTTGATATTTATCTTTTACATCAATGTCATTATCAATAACTTGTTGTGGAAGCAAGCTAACTGCTACCACTTTCCCTCCACTATTAGCAAACTCCTCTAAATACTTGGTTACCTTTTCTTCTATTACAGCAGATGGTGGTACAATAATGACAGAATATTGTGCCTTTCCAATAGTCATAATACCATCTTTAATCACAGCTTTTTCCATTATCTCCCCATCTAAAAAGTCAAAACCAATCTGCCCAAATAATAATGTTTTAGCAATATGTATCCAGTCTTCTCTTATCTTTTTTAAATCTCTTTCTTCTTGTTTATCTTTTCCTACATATGGAAATCCATGCATTGGATTTCCTAAATAAGTCCATAACGTAGCAATTGGATCTAGTAATGCAACACTATGATTTGCTGTTGTATTACTTACCCATGTACTAAGTCTAGCTGCATAGTCAGCTAGCTGATGATAATGCTTCCAATATGGATTTTGAATAAATTGAGAAGGTGGAGCATCATGTTTTGTTATAGCATCAATCGTATAATAAAACGCGTGTACATTATAAAAGTTTATCCCTTGTGCACCTAATAAATCAAACATCCACTTTGCATCTTGAAGTGTCATAGACCAACCAACACTATGAAAACTTTCAATCATAGCATAATCACGGTTTAACTGCCTTGCTAAAGAGCTTACCCCAATAGCATTTGTTCTATAATTAGGTAAATAGTTATCATATACCCATTCCAATGACTTTCCTAACTTTTCATGAGAAGTATCTCCACCTACAATATGACTATACATTTGAGTAGAACGTCTCATAGACGGAACTTCTGTTGCATATAAGATGCTGTTTTCTTCACACCATTTAGAAATTTGCTTGTGGTAACTTTCTCGAAACAACTCATGGACTGCTTGATAGTAATCATAACGAATTTTAAATGCATTTGGCATATCTTTATGATGAATTCCACCTAATACTTCACAAATGTCATAACCATTTCTTTCTTTAAAATATTTTGGTAAATGGACGGACCAAGGTAGACCTCCTAACATACCAACTTCATCAGAAAACATTCCAAAAATAGTTTGTCCAAATTCATTTCCTAATACTTTTTTATACTTATCATATGTACAATTAATAAATGTTTTTACCGCATCTTTATTACATGGATCAAAGTAGTTTCCATAATATTTAAAATCTTTTAAGTATCTTTCTGTATAAATATCTATTTGCCATACCCCTTTTTCTAAATAGATATTTAGTACTTTTTTCGGTTCATATGTAAAAAATCGTTTATTATTATAATTGGTTAAACCAGTCTTTTGATAAATTTCTTTTTCCTGTCTATTGCCTATCCATTCTTTTATATCAATAGCTTTTTCGTAATCTAACACTCCATTTTCCATAAAAGGAGTCGCTTTTGCATACAGTATTTTTTCATATGGCATAACGTATTCTGCTTCTTTTCCACCTTCATAGACATAACTTTGATAGCCTAAAAAGGTGTGGGCAGCCTCTGGATGTTCTAATAGCACTTCTCCTCCTGCCATACCACTTGGATATGGGTACTCATCATATAGCCATACTTCTAACCCATATTCTTTTGCCTTTTCACACGCAAAAGCTACTTTGTCATACCATTTTTTATTTAAATATGGCACTTTTTGTCCTTGTCTTGCACAAATAAATGCCCCACCAATCCCTTGCTCTTTCATTTCTTTTAATTGGAAATCGATTTCTTCTTCCTTCATTTCACCATTCCAAAACCAAAATGGTTTGATTCGATTTCTCATTGTAGGTGTTACCCATTGTTTTATCCATTCCATAAAACTCGCTCCTTCCCCTGCTATTTAAACATATCCAAGTTTTTTATATTGTTGCTTTTAAAAATACTATAGAACAAAGCGGACAAGTCCGCCTAAAGCTTCCTAAATCATTAAAAATAAAGCATCATTGTATTTTGAATACTTTTATTTATTATGTATGCAATGTATCATTGTATACTATGTATAGTTTATTATGTATAAATAGTACGAATTTTTAATTGGATAGTCAATGTATTATTTTGTAAAAAAGCAGAGGTATTACAATATTTATCGTTGTAATACCTCTACTCTTTATTTTTTGTTTGTTATTTGTTATCAGCCTTTTGTTTTCATATCTCCATAGTGGCTATACATTGGAGATGGTAAACCAAATCCACCTGCTACTGGAATCGCTTCTCCTGTGACATAAGAAGACATATCACTTGCAAGATATAAACAAGCATTTGCAATATCCTCTGGCTTTCCTACACGATCAAGAGGAACTGTCTTTAAAAATGTATCTAAAAATTCTTTGGACATATTGTCTAATGCTGCGTCTGTTGCAATAAATCCTGGTAAAATGCAATTACATCTTACTCCTGCCTTTGCATATTGAGTTGCAATATTTTGAGAAAGGAAAATAATAGATGATTTTGCTACACCGTAAGAAATACGGTACATATCTGGATATTTTCCTCCTACAGAAGCAATATTAATAATAGAGCCTCCACCATTTTTTACCATAGATTCTACGGCAGCTTGACTTGTATTGTATACACTAAGCAAGTTTTGTTCTACAATTCCCATAAAATCTTCTGGTTTTGTATGAAGAAGATCAAAGTCCTTATGCACATCTGTTGATCCAAAATTATTTACAAGAATATCAATTCTTCCTTCTTTTTCAATTACTTCCTCTACTGAGCTTCTAAATGTTTCTGGCTTTGATGCATCAAAAAAGCAAACATCTGCTTCGTATCCTTTTTCTTTTAAACGTTCACAAATTTCTTTTCCTGCATCTAATCTTCTTACTGCAAAATATACTTTTGCTCCTTCTTCTGCTAGTCTTTCTGCACATGCTAGTCCAATTCCTCTTGTAGAAGAACTAACCATAGCAATCTTTCCTTTTAATAAACTCATAATGGCCTCCTATCTCATTTGCATTTTGCAAATATATGAAAAACTATCTATTACATTTGTTTTTAATAATTGTTTTTATTATACCACTTTTTCTGTCATTGTTTTGTGATTTAGTTACTTAACCATAACTTTACTATTATTGTGTTGTATCCATATCACTTAATACATCTTCTTTTTCATTTTTTAGGTTATTATTTCCTTGTTTCTTTTCTGCTAGCCACAGCTTATCCTCTGGAGAAAGCCAAACTCTACTAATAGCCAGTGATACTAAAACTCCTATTCCAGTATCAATAATACGAGAAATTACATAGTTAAAATAATTATCTTCTGATACAGAATAAATAACTACAAACAAAACGACTGCTCCTGGCTGTACTCCTCCATACAAACGAAATATCTGACAAGTGTATATTAGTAAAAATAGTCCGATAGCAAGATAAACACCTAGAGGAATCGATATAGGATTGTTGTTATATATCCAATACACTGGTAGCGTTAAAATCCCTCCTACCAGTGTTCCAATAAAACGATTTCCACCATTTTTTAATCCTGTTTTCATGCCACTTCCCATTCCAAAGACTGCACCGATACAAGCAAAACACCCATTTCTTTCTAACAATCCATAAATAACAGATACTAATGTAACAGATAATACGGTCTTTACTGTACGAGCTCCTATTTTTGGAAATGTTATATTCTTTTGCATTTTATTAAATCTCCTATGTTGTATATTTTCCTTTCATATTATATCCAATATGTTAAATGAATACTTTTATTGTACACCTTTTTTTATAAAAAGAAATAGGAAATTGATTTTACATGTTTATATATGTTGATATTTTTCTTTTGTTGCTAATCCTCCACGAATATGACGTTCTGATTTATTAATATCTAAAATCACTCGTGCTTCCTTGGCTAATATTGGATTAATTTCAATTAGTCGTTCTGTTACATCTTTATGCACTGTAGATTTGCTAATGCCAAATTGCTTTGCAGTTTCACGGACAGTTGCATGATAATCTACGATATACTTACCTATTTCAACGGCTCTCTCTTCAATATAATCTCTCAAGAAGCTCCCCCTACTGTTTACTTTTTTACAATGTATGCAGTAGGAATTATAAATAGACTATACATCACAACTTCTATATTCTTTTCTGAATTAATATATCTTTGTATCACTATGATTTCTTAAATAGTTTCTATTATAAATCAAATGCATCATCATTGCATCTTCTGCCGCAGATGGATCATTTCTTTTTACAGCTTCCACAATAGCTCTATGAGTATCAATGGTTTCATATTTTAATTCTGCATTTGTACAAGCAATAAACATATCAATAGCTTGGAAAATAATTGGCATAAGATTTGGAAAAACCAAATTTCCACTAATTTCTCCTAATTTTGCATGAAATCTTGCATCTTCTGCTTTGTGTGGCCTACCTAATTCGTACATTTTTTCAACTTCTTTTGCTAAGTATTCTAACTCCTCTGCGTCCTTAGGTGTAGCATTTATAGCTGCTCTAGCTGCAATTTTAGGTTCAATCATCATACGAAATTCCAACAAATCGGATACTAGCTTTTTCTTATCTTTAATAAATACAAAACCTAATGGATCATCTGTAATCCCTGTATTTTTACTTACAAAAATTCCAGAACCCTGACGAACTTCCAATATGTTTCTGGATGCTAGCATTTTTATAGCTTCTCTTAATGTTGTTCTACTAACATCTAAAATTTTCATTAGCTCTGATTCGGTTGGCAGACGCTCTCCCTCCTTAAGCTCTTGTTTGATAATGTAAGATACAATTGCATTTGATGTCCTCTCCGTTAATGTTTTTATTTCTTCCATGTCGTATATAGTTCCTTTCCTAATTCATAATATAAATCCACGAGTGTTGTTATATCTAATTGGGTTTATTATATCATGGTAACTTTACTACCTGCAACATTTCTATCATTGCTCTATGCTTTAAAATCAATATTTTAAATTCATAGTATCATTTTTATTTTTCTATTTCTATTTTTGTTTATTTTTTACATATTTATCCTTATTTTTTTATATAAAGTGTGGAATTGCAATAATTTTATTGACTTATTTTTATTTAATTGATAGTATATATTTAAATAATTCATAGTATTAATTATGCTTTTTATAGTAATAAATACAATACATTAGGAGGTAATATCAATGATTAGCCAAGAAATTAGAAAAATTGCACCGGAACAAGATCCTCTTCGTATGGGAATGGGATGGACAGTTGAAGATCTTTCTAAACCACAAATTATGATAGAAAGTACATTTGGTGATAGCCATCCAGGAAGTGCCCATCTTTTAGATCTTGTAAATAAAGCCGCATCCGGAGTAAATGAAACAGGTGGAAAAGCAGCTAGATATTTTACAACTGATATTTGTGATGGTATGGCACAAGGACATGATGGAATTAACTATTCTCTTGTACACCGAGATATGATTTGTAATATGATTGAAATTCATGCTGGAGCCACTCCATTTGATGGAGGGGTTTTTATCTCTAGCTGTGATAAGGGAGTTCCTGCACATCTGATGGGTATTGGACGAACAAATCTTCCCTCTATTTTAGTTACTGGTGGAGTTATGGATGCTGGTCCTAACTTATTAACATTAGAACAAATTGGTATGTATTCTGCTATGTGTCAGCGTGGTGAAATTACAGAAGACCAATTAACTTACTATAAGCAACATGCGTGCCCTTCTTGTGGAGCTTGCTCTTTTATGGGGACAGCATCTACTATGCAAGTAATGGGAGAAGCACTAGGGCTTATGATTCCTGGCTCTGCATTAATGCCTGCTACTTGTGAAGATTTACAAACTATTGCAAAAGAAGCTGGTAAAAAAGCAGTTCAACTTGCAACTATGGGATTAAAAGCTAGAGATATTGTAACTATGAAATCATTTGAAAATGCCATTATGGTTCATGCTGCTATTTCTGGTTCTACAAACTCTCTTATTCACATTCCAGCAATTGCTCATGAATTTGGATTAGAAATTGATTCCGATTTATTTGACCGTATGCATCGTGGAGCTCACTATCTACTAGATATTCGTCCTGCTGGTAAATGGCCAGCACAATACTTCTACTATGCTGGTGGTGTTCCAAGAATTATGGAAGAAATCAAATCAATGTTACATTTAGATGTAATGACTGTTACTGGAAAAACACTAGGAGAAAACTTAGAAGAATTAAAACAAAATGGATTCTATGATAAATGTGATGAATATTGTGCAAAGGTTGGAACTAAAAAAGAGGATATTATTCGTCCATTTAATAAAGCAATCGGTACTAATGGCGCTATTGCTATTTTAAAAGGCAACCTTGCACCAGAAGGGGCGGTTATTAAACATACTGCTTGCCCAGAGGAAATGTTCGAAGCTACCTTAAATGCTCGCCCATTTGATAGTGAAGAGGATGCAATAAAAGCTGTTCTTAATCATGATGTAAAGCCAGGAGATGCTGTTTTTATTCGCTATGAAGGACCAAAAGGAAGTGGTATGCCTGAAATGTTCTATACTTCAGAAGCAATCTCATCCGATAAAGAGCTAGGTAAAACTATCGCCTTAATCACAGATGGACGTTTTAGTGGTGCTTCTACCGGTCCATCTATTGGACATGTATCTCCAGAAGCTGCTGACGGAGGTCCCATTGCCCTTGTAGAAGAAGGAGACTTAATACATATTAGCATTGAAAATAGAAAATTAGAAATTGTTGGAGTAAAGGGAGAACCTAAAACAGAAGAAGAAATGAAGCAAATTTTGGAAGAACGAAAGAAGCAATGGAAGCCAAAGAAACCAAAGTATACCTCTGGAGTTTTAAAAATCTTCTCTGAACACGCTGTCTCACCAATGAAAGGTGGATATATGAAATAACAACCGCTAACCTATACAAATAATAGAGAAAGGGAGTTTTATTATGGAAGTAACATTTGCAGCAGAGCCAACTAGGCTTATTATTGCAGCCTTATGCGGGCTTGCTATTTTGCTATTTTTAATTATTAAATTTCAAGTTCAAGCATTAATTGCTATTCTTATTTCAGCATTATCCATCGGATTAATGTCTGGAATGCCAATGACTATGATTACAGATACCGTGACAAAAGGTATGGGGAAAACATTAGAAGGAATTGCATTATTAGTTGGTCTTGGCTCTATGTTTGGGGCAATACTAGAGATTTCTGGAGGTGCCGAACGTATTGCGATTTCTATGATGAAGCGTTTTGGTGAAAAACGTGCACCGTGGGCACTTGGTATTACTGGTATGGTAGTATCAATTCCAGTATTTTTTGATGCAGGGTTAATTATTTTAATTCCACTAGCATTTTCAATTGCAAAAAGAGCAAAGAAGTCTGTACTTTACTTTGTAATTCCTCTTCTTGCAGGACTTGCTGTTGGACATGCCTTTATTCCACCTACCCCTGGACCAATTTTAGTTGCTAATATTTTAGAAGTTGACTTAGGTCTCGTTATTGGACTTGGTCTTTTCTGTGGTATATTTTCAATGATTGCTGCTGGTCCAATTTGGGGTAACATATGTGGAAAAAAATATAATATTTCTGTTCCACATCAATACATGGATACAAAAGAATTTGAAGAGGATAAACTTCCTTCATTTTCAAGTGTTGTGTTAATTATTATGGTGCCTTTATTCCTTATTTTAATTAACTCTTTTTTAGCAATTGTTCCAGAAGGACAGTTAACAACTGTAAAATCTATATTTGAATTTCTTGGAACACCATTTGTTGCTCTTTTACTAGCTACTTTAACCGCTTGGGCGGTTCTTGGGATAAAGCATGGATACACACGAGCAGAGCTTGAAAAAGTTATGACAAAATCATTAGAACCAACTGGACTTATTTTACTTGTAACTGCTGGTGGTGGAGTTCTTCGTTACATGCTTCAAGATTCTGGTCTTGGAAATATTATCGGAAATGCAGTTGCTGCTACTCCACTTCCTATGATCGTTGTTGCTTTCCTCATTGCTTTAGCTGTACGCATTTCTGTTGGCTCTGCAACTGTTGCCATGACAATGGCTGCTGGTATCGTAGCTTCTATGCCAGCTGTGTCTAACTTTTCTCAACTATACCTCGCTTGCATAGTTATGGCTATTGCAGGTGGCTCTACGGCAGCTTCACACTTTAATGATTCTGGTTTTTGGCTTGTAAAATCATTATGTGAGTTAGATGAAAAGACAACATTTAAAACATGGACTATGATGGAAACGATTGTAGGATTTACTGGATTTTTTATTGCATTAATTGTTTCATTTTTTGCATAAATATACTCATATTATATACCATATTATTGGCAGCTACAAAGGATTGATTTTGTAGCTGTCTTTTTGTATTACAATTATAGTATGTAGTGAAACATTACATTATTATTGCCCTCACCTTTTAAAAATAGTATAATACCTTAATAAAATACTACTCATAAACAATAGAAAGGACTATAATTATTTATGGATTTAATAGAAAAAGATAAAGAGCTAGAACAAATTATAAACTATTATAAAGAAATGGGGCTTCCATTAGACCAACCAACTATTATTGAATTGCTTCGTGAAATTCAAGAATTATATGATTGTGTACCTTTCCCTATACAGGAAAAAATATGCAATGAGCTAGAGATTTCTAAAGCAATTATTTCAATTATTATGAAACGTTTTCCAAGTCTAAAAGAATCTAGCTACAAACATCGTATTCTAGTTTGTAAAGGTTCTTCTTGTGGTTCTAAAAAAAGCGGCGAATTACTTGCTATATTAGAAAAAAAATTAAATATACGTGCAGGTGAAACAACCTCAGATGGAAAATTTTATTTGAATACCCAATATTGTTTTAAAGCTTGTGGCAAAGGCCCAAATGTTATGATTGATGACCGCCTATTCCATCATGTCACTATTGAACAATTAGAGCAGTTATTACAAAAATATGATTAAACAAATATAAAAGAAAGGAAATGGATATGGATAAGGATTCTATTATTATAAAAAAGTTAATTATTCACATATTAGACTCTACTGTTGGTATGCCTGTCCTATCTGACACTGAATTAGATTTTGGACCTGACTTAAGTGACTTTTTTAAAGTACATATTGAGAAAATTTCTAATACTGATGACAATAAACGTTGTCAATTTACAGAAGACAGCGAAGTTCTTAAATGTCTAAAACAATATAATGGAGAAAATTTTATTGATTTTTCTCGTGCTCTTGCCAGTGGGCTTTTTGAGATTATGTACTCTAACCCAACAATTCCACCTGCTGATTTGGCAGTTATTCATTTTTCTCATGAAGGACAAGACTATATTGGACTTTTAAAGCTAAATTATAAAACATCGTATACCCATATGACTCAATCAAAACAAGATGGAAATGAAAATAAAATTATTTTACAACAAGCAATTTTACCATCACAAGGTCAAAGGCTTTCCGAAGCATGCATTATTCGCTTGGACGATTATTCTATTATTCTTGTGGAGAAAAAATTTGAAATTAATGACAAGAAAATCAATTACTTTTCTTCTTTATATATGAAATGTCATGCTCCTCTCTCTACAAAAGCAAAATTAGATATTGTAACAAAAGCTGTTGAACAGGTAAATCGCAAATATTACTCTGAAGATGATATTGATAGAAAAATGGAAGTAAAAAAGGTTATTTATGAGGAGCTAGAAGAACATGGAAACATTCGTGTAGAAGCTGTAAAAGAAAAATTGTTTCACAATAACCAAGAAATGAAGCAAGAATTTGAAGAAAAAGTAGAAAAGTATAATTTGTCCCATGAAGAATTACGCCCACAGCATTCTCAGACAACAAAAAAATTTCAAAAGCAATATTTAACAACAGATACTGGTATTGAACTTACTATTCCAATGGAAGATTATACAAACTCTAACAAGGTTGAATTTATTACAAACGAGGATGGAACAATTAGCATATTAATTAAAAATATTGGGCAATTATCAAGTAAATAACTAAAATAAGGATGAAACAAAATGTTCCATCCTTATTTTTGGCACTTTTTAGCCTTCTACTGCATTATCCACAAGGAATTGTGCCGCCTTTTGTATTAATACAAATTGGTATACATATCCTTGTCCATAAGTTGTAATTTGGTTTTCATAATCTTCACCAACATATTCAATTAAATCTGCTTCTTCTACTGTAAATCCTTCTGCTTCTGCAATTCCTTGACCTACTAAATTTTGCTCTAACATTTGAACTACTGTTTCTTCCACTTGAGTAGCAAATTCTTCTTCCGTTGTACCTTGCGCTGTATAGTAATCTTCTAATGTCATTCCATATATACTTAAATATGACTCAAAAGAAGACATTTCACGTTCTACCATAATAGTTTTCATATCTTCTGGATAGGAATTAAATGTAGTGTTTTCTACTAATTCGCTCCAAAGTTGATTTTTCATATTGTAAGTTTTTATACTCTCTCTTATGTATTCACGATATGCATCTGCTGTTTCGTAACCTTCAATATTTTCCTTTACAAATTCATCATTAAATTCTGGAACTACTTCTTCTACAATATAGTTAATTTTAATATCAAATCTAGCTTCTTTTCCATTTAGCTCTTCGTTGCCATAATCTTCTGGGAAAGTCACATTAATAGAAAATTCATCTGATGGCTTGTGCCCAATTAATTGTTCTAAGAAACCATCAATATAGTTTGTTGTTCCAATTGTTACTGTTGTTCCAGCACCTTCTGTAGATCCACCATCAAAAGCTTCATCATTAATATAGCCAGTATAATCAATATTTACTGCTGTTCCATCTTCAATAGTACCTTCTGTTAATTGATTTGTTGTAGTGTGTTCTTCTAATATAGCATCAATTTCCTCTTGAATATCTTCATCTGTTGGTTCAACTTCACTTTTTGTATATGTCATACCCTTATAGTTACCTAATGTAATATAATCACTTGTTGTTATACCTGTCATGTGTCCATTATCATCCAAACCTTCACTATAATTTACAGTTTGTGATGTTCCTGTTTCATCTGTTGATGTTTGTGGCGATGTTGTCTCCCCACTTCCTTGACTAGAAGAACAACCAACTACTGTTACTCCTAGACATAAACTAAGTGCTAGTCCAATTAAACGTTTTCTCATTTTTTGTCTTCCTTTTCTTAAATTATATTTGTTAAAATACCAATATCCCCAATGCTTATATATATCTTTTTATATCATTAGGTCATTTTATGTGCATACTTTTGCACATCACAAAGAGTTAAATACTCTTCCAATATAAACCAATTTTGTTTATATTTTGTTCATTATAACATAACATAGCAAAAGAAAAAAGTATTTTACATCTTTTCACACTTTTTTCACTTTCTTCCTATGCTAATTTAATAGTTATTTATTTCCAATTTTTTCGCAATAAATTGGTATAGTTTTCTAAATGAGCATAATCATTAAAACGCTCCAAAGAAAATTGTTTTTCCTTTTTATCGTAATAGATTTGAGTAATACTTGTATTTTCTAATACTGTTCCAAACATTCTCTGTTTTGAAAATTCTATCCCTAGAATACCTGCAATCATAGCTCTTATAAAGCCACCATGAGTGACAACACAAATATGATTATATTCACTTTCTATCATTTCATCTAGTACAATACTTCCTCGTTTAAAAACGTCTTCACCACATTCACCACTAGGATAAGGAATATCCCATTGTTTCTTCTTTTGCTTTTCTAAAAAGAAGCCATACTTTTCTTTGTTTTCCTCATCTGTATTACCAGTCAATTCTCCAAAATCAATTTCTCTTAGCTGCTCTCTTACTTCTGGCTGTAAATGAATATATTTACTTAGAATATGTGAAGTTTCTTTGGCTCGTATTAAGTTACTACAGTATAATTTATCAAAAGGAATATTCTTTATCCTTTCTCCTAATAACTTTGATTGCAACTTCCCCTCTTCGGATAATTGTACATCTACATTACATAATTTACTACATTGTTGCCCATGACGAATTAAATATATTTGCATTTTTCCCTCATTTCTGCACGCTTTTTATAATATTTTTTGTGCTAATACAACGTTTACACCCTGTTACCATTCTGTACTATCCCAGACCAAAGTAAATGGACCATCATTTTCTAATTCTACTTTCATATCTGCTCCAAAACTTCCAGATTCAACCTTACTAAATAACGGCTTTGCTTGCTCAATAAAATACTCATATAGCTTTTGTGCCATTTGAGGATCTCCTGCTTTTGTAAAACTTGGTCTATTTCCTTTTTTGCAGTCTGCATACAATGTAAATTGTGAAATAACTAAAACCTCTCCATTTACATCCTGAATAGAACAATTAGTTTTTCCATCATCATCTGGAAAAATACGCAATTTTGATAATTTTTGTACATACTTATCTACCATATCTTTTGTATCTTCATTAGATACACCTAAAAATATAACGTATCCTTTATTAATTGCTCCTATTACATTTCCATCAACTGTAACTTTTCCATAATTAACTCTTTGAATTACAACTCTCATGTTACAACTGCTACTCAAAATATGGACAAATATACCCATATCGAGATTGTTCCCTGTTCAACGTGTCTGATTTTGTGATTATAAACTATACACTACTCTCATTTGATATAACACTCCGAGGGCGTAAATTCCCCAATAGCCTTGGGTACATACTTACAGTCGCTTGATTATGCTATCTTGTAAGTTTTTGCTTCTCTAAGATTAATACTCGCTTGTAAATCTCTATCAATCACTAAGCCACATTCCTTGCAAATGTAAACTCTATCCGAAAGTTTTAAGTCTTTCTTGATGGTTCCACAGCAGGAACAAATTTTAGAAGATGGATACCATCTATCAACGATTCTAAGTTCGATGTCATTTTGTTTACATTTATTTGTAAGTTTCACTCTAAATTCATAAAATTTCTGCTGTGCGACTGCTTTTGATAAATGGCGATTTTTCATCATACCTTTTACATTTAAATCCTCTATGGTAATTGAACTTGGATTTTGCTCAATTATTTCAGAAATACACTTATTCATGTAATCGGTACGAATGTTTGTCAATCTTTGATGAAGTCTTTGCACTTTGACTATCTGCTTACGGATATTTTGTCTAGTAGATTCTCCTTTTTTCGTTTTATTTTGCTTTTTAAGACAATCATATTTCCTTGAAAGTCTTTTTTGCTCCCGTTTTAATTTCTTTTCTAACTTCTTAACGTTTGAATTTTTATTAATATTCTTTTTTACAACCTCATTGCTCAAAATAGCAAAATCCTTTAAACCTAAATCTATCCCTATCGGCTCAGTTTTTGGCTTGTGATTTTTTATTTCTTCTACTTCACAAACAATAGATACATAATATCTTCCTGCTTGTTCTGTGACTGTCCCATTGATGACTTTTGCGTTCGTAGGTATATACCCAAATTCTTTCAGTCTTACCCATTTTAAAGTAGGAATATTAACTCTATGTCGCTCTATTTTCCAGTCAGTCTTATTGTTCTTAGGAAAATACAAACCCACTTTAGATTTACCCTTTTTCTTAAATTTAGGGAATTGTGCTTCACCTTTGAAAAACTTTTTTAAAGATAACTCTGCATTGCAGATTGATTTCTTCCTAGCCTTACTACCACAATGATTAATTCACTTATATTCATCTAATATTTTGACCTCATTGTTGATGTATTTATCAAAGTCATTGGCTGATAGAAAGGCTTTTTTCTTATCTATCTTTCCGTCTTTAAATTCTTGATAAAGAGATTGATTTTTAGCAAGATAAGCATTGTAAAGCCATCTGCAAACACCTAACGATTGATTAATTTTTTGTATCTGTTGTTTTGTTGGCTTTATCTCCATTTTGTATGCTCTTTGCAATTTCTTCATCCTCCTTTATTTTCTTTTTGTATTTTCTTAGTCCATAGATACCACAACTAAAAACATGGAGGATTCAAGACCATCTTTGAAGTATCTTTATAGACACATTCAATCCTTCTGCAAAATCTTTAGGTTTGCAATTTGTAATGTGGTTCATATGATTATCAACTCCTTTAAGTATATTTAATCATATTTAAACATATTTATCTATATTATTAATAACTAAATATTTTCTCCTTTATTGTTTTGAATTATTCACCAAATTCTCTCTAACTAGGAAAAGAGAATAAAGCACACTTAAATGTTATAGTATGCCTTTCTTCTCTCCTCTACCAACTGTATTATTTTTCTATTTCTCTTCCGTCAATAAATGTATGTAACACTTCTGTTAGACTTTCAAAAATACTACCGTTTGTAACAATAATATCTGCATCTTTTCCTAATTCCAAGCTACCTACTCTATGTTCAATTCCTAAATGCTTGGCAGGATTAATTGTAATCGACTGCAATGCATCAAAAGGATCCATTCCAGATTTTACAGCAAGTCCAGCACACATTCCTAAATATTGCTGTGGGATTACTGGAGAATCTGTAATAATAGATACCCTGCAACCAGCTTTTGCTAATATACCTGGTGTCTCAAAACTTTTGTTACGAAGTTCGTATTTTGTTGCATGGGTTAACGTTGGTCCTACTGCTACAAAAACTTTTTCTTTTGCTAGTTCCTCTACAATTAAATGTCCCTCTGTTCCATGCTCTATTGTTATATTTACATCAAATTCTTTTGCAATGCGAAGGGCTGTAAATATATCGTCTGCTCTATGGGCATGTGCCTTTAATGGGATTTCTTTTCTTAGTACTGGTAACAATGCTTCTAGCTTGCCATCATAACTTGGACGCTTTTCTATGTGGTCTCCTGCCCATTCTAATTTTTCTTTGTATTCTTTTGCCTTTCTAAGCATATCTCTTAGCTTAAATGCAGTAGACATTCTAGAAAAATTATTTTTATCTTTATAACAACGTTTTGGATTTTCTCCAAACGCACATTTCATTGCAACAGATTCCTTTACAATCATATTATCAATACGATAATTATTTCCTTTCCCATCTGTTTTTATGGCTGCAAATGTACCTCCTAATACGTTAGAACTTCCTGGACCAGTTCCAACACAAGTAACCCCACCTAATGCTGCTAAACGCATAGATTCATCCATAGGATTAATTGCATCAATCGCTCGAAGCTGAGGTGTTATAATGTCATTTAGCTCATTATAATCCGTTCCTTCAAATCCAATGCCATAGCCATCTAACCCTAAATGGCAATGGGCTTCTACAAGCCCTGGATATACATTACATCCAGTTGCATCTACAATACGTGTTCCTTCTTCTGGCTGTATGGTAGACTCTATTGCAGCAATCTTTCCATTTTTAACTAAAATATCACCTACATAAGGCTCTCTGTTTATCCCATCATAGATAGTTCCATTTTTTATACAAAGCATGCCTATACCTCCAGGTTATCTAAAAAATACTTCTCCAGTTTCGTCGTTCATTCCTTCAATAATTGCCAATGATTCTAAACGTAATCCTTTTCCACGAATCATATCGCCACCTTTTTGTTGCCCTTTTTCAATAACGATACCGATTCCTTCAATAGTTGCACCAGCACTTGTTACCAAATCAACAAGTCCCTCTAATGCACAACCATTTGCTAAAAAGTCATCAATGATAAGTACATTATCTTTTTCACTTAAAAACTTTTTAGATACAATAACATCATATACTTTTTTATGAGTGAAAGATTCAATCTTAGTGCTATATACTTCACCATCAATATTAATACTTTGTGTTTTTTTAGCGAACACAACTGGAACATTAAAGTATTGTGCTACAATACACGCAATCCCAATCCCCGATGCCTCAATAGTAAGAATTTTATTAATATTACAATCAGAAAATAATCGTTTAAATTCCTTTCCAATTTCATTTAATAAATCAATATCCATTTGATGATTTAAAAAACTATCAACCTTTAGTACATTTCCTTTTTTTA
>CALWGN010000074.1 GCA_944380055.1 uncultured Lachnospiraceae bacterium | reverse complement strand
TGTATATGCGGTAGGAGTATTATTAGTTTCAGTATAAATAGGAGTGTTTACAAATTGTATCATTGGGTATTGGTTTAATAGAACATCGAACTGTTCTGCTAGATAACCTCTAACAATCGTAATATCTTTTATCCCTGCTTCTATTATCGCATCTAATAACGTTTCAATAATTTTCTTTCCATGAACCAAAATTAATGGTTTAGGAGTATTTAAAGTAACTGGTACCATGCGACTACCGAATCCAGCAGCCATAAAAATAGCTTTTTTTACTCGATATGGCTCTAACCATTCATAACCTTTTAATGTTACTTCATAATAACTTCCTTTAATATTCCTAATTAACTCTTTATCTAATAATTCTGCCATTGTTTTATTTATTACCCCTAAAGAAACACCTAAAGCTTTTGATAGTTCTCTTTGTGAGTGTTTTTGATCTTGATGACGTTCAATTCTTACAAGAATTTCAAATTGTAATAAAGTTAAATTCATAGTTTCCTCCTGATCAATCATGTTTTACGCTGTATCTTTTCAATATATATACAGATAATTTCACAATGCCATTGACAGCTAATATTACAATAGATATAAAGGCTGTTGCCTCAATTAAAGATTGCGAATCAAACTGTGGAATTAACAATGCGATTGGCATATTTTTAAAATTAGCAATAAAAGATACCGCTGAAATAGTTACCATACAGTTAACAAATAAATAGGAAAACATTTCTAATAAAGTATCTTGAGTACATGGCATATAAACATCTTTCAATAAACGTATCTTACCAATTCCCATAGTCACTGATACATCTTCTAGATTACGATTAAATTTGCTTAAGGAATTATAAGCTAACAAATATGGAGATGCAAAGAAATGTACACTATTAACTAAAATTAAGATTGCTAAAGTACCATAGATAAATGATCCTTGAAAAAATAATACATAACATAAACCTAATACAACACCAGGTATAGCTAATGTTAACATTGAAATCAAGTGGATTGTTAAATTTGTAAATGTTTTTGGAGATCTAGAAGTAATATAGGCAGTAAAATAAATGACAAATGTTCCCACTAAAGATGTTACAAGTGCGATTGCTAACGAATTTTTCAAATAGAAAACTACCCCTAAATCTAATACTTCTTGGATATGAACGAAAGAGAAACTCATATCAATTGGAAATTGATTAACTAAAGATAGGTACGCAAAAGCAAAAAGTGGTAAGGAAATTAATAATATGGTAATACCACAAATACTATAGGATAAGATATCTCTAATTTTATTTTTACCAATTACATATTCTCTTGTAACCGTACTTGCATTATCGCTTGCATCACTTTTGAAATCTAATAGGAAAGCAATAAAAGCTGGAATTAAAAGAATGATACCAATGATTGCTCCTTTTGAAAAATCTAAAAGTCCGATGACTTCACGATACATATAAACTGGTAATGTCATAACCTTTCCTCCAACTACTAGAGGAACTCCGTAATCCGTAAATATCATCGTAAAGACCGCAAATATTGCAGATATCAACGCTCCTTTTAAATTAGGTAACGTAATTGTTAAAAATTGTTGAGTTTTTGATAACCCTAATACCTGCGCAGCTTCATATGTCGTATAGTCTTCATAACGAAAAATGTCCGTTAACATTAAAAAAGCAACTGGAAAAGAATACAGAATAGAACCAATGATGATTCCAGGATATCCATATAATCCTATATCTATACCTAATGCGTTTGTAATAATCCCATTATCCCCCAAAAGCAATACAAGACCCATACCATGTGAAATAGATGGAATTAACATAGGCAGTGTAAAAAGCATAGAGAAAACGGATTTATATCTCATATTAGAACGATTAATGCACCAAGCTAATATCAATGCTAATGCAACTGATATGAATGTTGCAAGACTAGTGGCAATAAGAGAATTTTTTAACATTGGAAAAAATTGCGGTGAAGCAAGTATTTCTTGAACATCATTTGCTTTTATATTTAGAAACAACGTTACTAATGGTAAGATAACACTAATAATCAAGAAAGCAATGATGAACAATCTTACTCCTGAATATCCTTTATTTTTCATAGACTTCTCCCTGTACACTTTAATAAAGATTCAAACTTTTGATCTAAGTGTGCCACTACAAAGTCTTTGATATATTGATTTGCAGGATGATCATAAATGTTTTTAGGTGTATCTAATTGTTCAATTTTTCCTTCACTCATAACCATGATTCGATCTGATAAATAAAAAGCTTCTTCCTGTTCATGGGTAATAAAAATCATCGTTGAATTAAACTTTTTCTGGATATCCTTTAATTCTTTTTTCATAATCTCTCGATTTGTAACATCTAATGCAGAAATAGGTTCATCCAATAAAATCACTTTAGGATTTAATGCAAGTGTTCTTGCAATTGCTACACGCTGCTGTTGACCTCCGGATAGCTGTCTAGGCTTTTTATTCGCATGTTCCATCATACCAATTTGTTCCAAAGTTCTTTGGGCAATTTCTTTACTTTTATCTTTTAAATTCTTATCTAGTTTTAGTGCATACTCTACATTTTCAAAAACGGTCATGTTAGGAAATAATGCATAGTTTTGAAAGATAATCCCCATTTGTCTTTCATTAGGTTTTAAAGAAGAAATTTCTTTTCCATCCATAAATATTTCTCCTTCATTTTGATGATCTAGACCAATTAAAATTCTTAACAAAGTAGTTTTCCCACACCCACTAGGTCCAAGTACACTTAAGAATTCTCCATTTTTAACATCAAATGAAATATGTTTTAATACATCTTTATCATCAATTTTTTTATATAACTTTTTAACCGATAGTTTAATATCTTCGTTTAGTACTTCCATAATTTCAATAACCTCTCTTTTTCTTGCATATTTGAAATCCCATCCATATTGGCATACTGTATATTTTCAGGGTAGTTTTCTATTCTATTTGTTTGATTCTTTAGAACTTTCTCTGGTGAAAAATATTCTTTATCATAGACAAGAAAATCATGTGTAATATAGTTAAATACCTCTTGAATTTTTTTATCATTCTCTCTACCTTTTACTAATGCTGTTCCAGTTAAAGAATATGGAGAGCCTTCTGGCGGATAAATGATTTTAAAAGGGCTTCCTTCATTTATCTGTTCCATTGCTTGAAAAGTCATTCCTAGACCAATTCCAATTTCTCCCTGAATTAATAGCTTAACTGGTCCAGATCCAGACTCTGTAAAAGATTTAATATTGTGCGATAAATCATCAAAATATTGTAAAGCTTCTTTATCTCCACGTTCATTCACCATATTCTTATAAAAGAAATATCCTGTTCCACTGGTTTTTGGATCTGGCATAGCAATCAAGCCTTCATAT
>CALWGN010000073.1 GCA_944380055.1 uncultured Lachnospiraceae bacterium | reverse complement strand
CTATGATTTTGACTGTAAGCCATTTACAAGAGAAGATTTAGATAAAATTGAAGCTGAAATGAAGAAAATCATTAAAAAAGGTGAAAAAATTGAACGCTTTACTATGGAAAGAGAAGAAGCTATTAAGTTTATGGAAGAAAAGGGAGAACCTTATAAAGTAGAATTAATTCAAGATTTACCAGCAGGAGCTGAAATTTCTTTTTATAGTCAAGGAGAATTTGTGGATCTTTGTGCAGGACCACATTTAATGAGCACAAAGCCAATTAAAGCATTTAAATTACTTTCTGCATCAGGTGCATACTGGAAGGGAAGTGAAAAAAATGCAATGCTAACTCGTATTTATGCAACTGCATTTGCAAAGAAGGAAGAATTGGCAGAACATTTAGAATATTTAGAAAATATTAAAAAGCGTGACCACAATAAATTAGGTCGTGAAATGGAATTATTTACAACAGTTGATGTTATTGGACAAGGATTACCATTATTAATGCCAAAGGGAGCAAAGATTATTCAAACATTGCAAAGATGGATTGAAGATGAAGAAGAACGTCGTGGATATGTTCGTACAAAAACACCTTTAATGGCAAAAAGCGATTTATACAAAATTTCAGGTCATTGGGATCACTATAAAGAAGGTATGTTTGTATTAGGAAATGAAGAAACAGATGATGAAGTATTTGCTCTTAGACCAATGACTTGTCCATTCCAATATTATGTATATAAAGCGAGCCAAAAATCTTATCGTGATTTACCATGCCGTTATGGGGAAACATCTACATTATTTAGAAATGAAGACTCTGGAGAAATGCATGGATTAACTCGTGTACGTCAGTTTACAATTTCTGAAGGACACTTAATTGTTACACCAGAACAAATGGATGAAGAATTTAAAGGTTGTCTAGATTTAGCTAGATATTGTATGCGCACACTAGGGGTAGAAGATGATGTAACTTACCGTTTATCTAAATGGGATCCAAACAATAAGGAAAAATATATTGGTGATGAATCTGTTTGGGAAGATACACAAGGAAGAATCCGTAATATTTTACAAGAGTTAGAAATCCCATTTATTGAAGAAGAAGGGGAAGCAGCTTTCTATGGTCCAAAGGTAGATATTCAAGCAAAGAATGTATATGGAAAAGAAGATACAATTATTACAATTCAATGGGATGCTGTATTAGCAGAACAATTTGATATGTACTACGTAGATCAAAATGGAGAAAAGAAGCGCCCATATATTATTCATAGAACATCAATGGGATGTTATGAAAGAACACTTGCTTGGTTAATTGAAAAATATGAAGGAAAATTCCCAACATGGTTATGTCCAGAACAAGTTCGTGTACTTCCTATTTCTGAAAAATATGCAGATTATGCAAAGAAAGTAGAAGATGAGTTAAAGGCAAATGGAATATTAGTAACAACAGATAATCGTTCTGAAAAGATTGGTTATAAGATTCGTGAAACACGTCTTGCAAAAGTTCCATATATGCTTGTCGTTGGTCAACAAGAAGAAGAGCAAGGGCTTGTTTCTGTAAGAAGTCGTTTTAATGGTGATGAAGGTCAAAAACCACTTGCTCAGTTTATTGATGAAATTTGTAAGGAAATCCGTACAAAGGAAATTAAAAAGGTAGTTACAGAAGAATAAAGTTACTATTTGTAAATAACTAATAACAAAAAGTAGTGATACCCAAGAGATGACATTTTAGGGTTATCACTACTTTTTTGTTGTAGAAAATAATTAGGAAACTATATTTCTTATTTTATACAAAGCTAATCCTATAAGAACTATCTCATACGAAATGTGGCACATTCCGTATCATCAGCGTGCTTAGCACCACTTCCAGAAATATCAATGTGATCAGCATTACAAAGTTTATTGTCATTATAAACACAATTTGTTGCTTCACATTCTATTTTAAGATTGTGATTTGGTGTTTCATAGGAATTTTTAAAAGAACCTCCACGAGATTCATCAAAGCTACCACAGCAAGTATTATCTTTTGCAGTAGCAGTACTGCCATCTACGCTGATGACATTTTTACAACAGTAATGGTCTGAGTTGTGCATACAAGTTGTAGCAGAGCATTTTAATGAAGTCATAACTTACCTCCTAAAGTTTAAAATAGATGATTGATATGATTTATCTATATTACTTTTCCCTAGTTAAGAAAAAAATATACAATACAATGTTGATAAAAGGAAATGATAAAGTTATAATTAAAAAAATAATGTAAAAAAAATAAAAAAGAAAGTAATGATAGCCTATGAGAACAGAAAAAGAGATGTTTCAGCTAATATTGCAAATAGCCAAAGAAGATGATAGGATTCGGGCAGTTTATATGAATGGTTCGAGAACAAATCCTAATGTAGAAAAAGATATTTTTCAAGATTATGATATTGTATATGTAGTAAAAGAGACAAAGACATTTATTGAAAATAAAGAATGGATTAATCAGTTTGGTAAGCGTTTATATATGCAATATCCAGAAGATACAGATCCTGAAGAACATAAAGAAAAATGTTATGGATGGTTAATACAATTTGAAGATGGAAACCGTTTGGACTTGCATATTCATGCGGAAGACTATGCAAAAGGAGATATTGTAAAGGATAAATTATGTACGATACTGTTAGATAAAGATAACATATTGCCAGAAATTCCTGTATCTTCTGATGAAACTCATTGGGTGACAAAACCAACAGAAGATGCATTTCTTTATACTTGCAATGAATTTTGGTGGTGTTTAAATAATGTAGGAAAAGGATTATGGAGAGAAGAGATACCTTATGTGCAAGATATGGTAAATATGGTACTTCGTCCACAACTGGTAAAAATGTTATCATGGAAAATAGGAATAACAACAAATTTTTCGTGCAGCATTGGAAAGTCAGGAAAATATATGTGGAAGTGGTTAAATGAGAAAGAATGGAAGCAGTTTTTACGTACATATGCTGGTGGAAATATAGAAGAAATATGGGATTCTACACAACAAATGTGTCAATTATTTCATCATACCGCACTTTTTGTATCAGAAAAATTACAATTTAAGTATGATAAAGAAGAGGCAAGGGCAAGTTATTCTTTCTTCTTACATACAAAAAAATTGCCAAAGGATGCAACAGAAATTATGTAAAGTTATTAAAGTATAATGAAGAATATTTTTATGAAAAATTATTATAGAAATAAAAAAGTGCTTGCAATTTACCATAAAATATGGTATGTTAAATCATGTTGTGAAAATGAGATGGTCCTCTGCTACAGAGAGTATTAAGAACATCTAAATATTAAGGAGGTCACACGATGAACGAAATTATTAGAAGTATTGAAGC
>CALWGN010000072.1 GCA_944380055.1 uncultured Lachnospiraceae bacterium | reverse complement strand
CAATCTATGAGAAAGATCTATTTACACAAAAGATTTGACAGTTTCAAGATGGTGAAATAGAAAGTGAATATGATAATAATTTAATTACTTACTTAATAGAAAAAGGAGTCATCGGTCAATATGAGGCAGAGATAGAAGATTATAAAATGTCTAAAGAAGATAAGGGGATTGTTCGAAAGAAGATAAATAATGTAATCAAATTATAGTATCTATTATTAATACGGTAATATAAGCGATCGTCTAGTATACGTACTAAGACGATTTTTATTTATAAGCTGCTTCAACTAAAATACATTGTATAGTAGTGTCCGTAATTTAAAATAAATAAAATTTGGAGAAAAAGCATGGTTTATGTTAAAAAAGTGATCTTAGAAGGCTTTAAGGGCTATAAAGATAAAACAGAGTTTGAGTTTAATAGAGAAAAAACAATCCTAGTAGGTGATAATGGTATAGGAAAAACTACACTTTTACAGGCTTTAAGGTTATTACTAAAGGGATCACGTTATGAATATAATGGAATAAATTATCTGGGAAAGTATGTTAATAATGATTTAAAGAAAGAATTTCAAGAAAGCGAGGGAACAAAATTACCTAAATTTCGATTATGGTTGGTCTTTGATATAACAGATGAAGAAAAGAATCCGAAATTTTTATCATACTGTGGACAATACGGTGATGATCATAGAGATGGAGCAGGTATATCATTTGAATATTCATTTGATGATACATTTAATCAGCAATATCAAACTATGTTAAAAGAAGCAAAGGGCAAAGATGAAAATTTTGAAATTCCATTTAACATGTATAAAACAATACATAAGAAATTTAGTGGTGAGCCTTACTATTACAGAGAAGATCCATTTCACAGTATTTTTATTGATAATGATAATTTTGAGGGGAACCCATTTAATCAATTTGCAAGACAAGTATACTCTAGCTTATCAGAGGATCAAAGAATCAAAGTAGAAACGCTTTTTAGAAATAAAACCAAAGATTTATTTTCCGATGTGAATGTAACTGTTGGTTCAACCACTTCCTATAATCTGACTGTTGATGTTGATAGCTTGAAATTTGATTCTATTTTGGATGTGCAAGTTCCAGATAAAGGCTCAGTTGAAGAATTGGGAAGCGGTGAAGAAAATATAATTAAAACGAGATTAAGCTTGAAAACAGAATCTAAATTAATAATTATTGAAGAGCCTGAAAATCATTTAACTGCGGCTAATACACGTAAGCAGATTGATCAAATAAAACATTTGTCTAAGAATTCACAACTTATTATTACTACACATGATTCACATATAGTTACAGGCCTGGATTTAAAAAACGTAATATGGATAAAAACAAATAACGGTAAAGATAAGATTATCGAAAAAATTAAGGAAATTGATAAAAAATCACAGCATTTCTTTGAAAGAAGAGATGATTTAGATTTCTTAAAACTATTAACTGCTAAAAAAATAATCTTAGTTGAAGGTGCTGCAGAATATATTCTAATGAGAACGTTTATACGATTGGTCTTAGGACATGATGATTCAAGCATCGAAATTTTATCGATGGGTGGTAGAGATTATTCCCCATTTGTAGATTTAGTAAAAAATCTTAAAGTGAAAATGGCTATTTTTACGGATAATGACGGTAATAGAATAGATGATTTAAACGGTTTTAATGATGAGCAGGAGAAAAAGGGATTGTTGATTAAGGCATTTTTTGATTCTGATTGTGAATATAAAACTACGTTTGAAAAAGTTGAATATTATGAAAATAAAGATGTTATAGAAGAAAATCAACTTATTAGTAAGGGAGCAAGCACTACTAAATATAAACGTCGGAATCAAGGAAAAGAAGAGGAAGAAAATTCAACTCAATTAGCTTTTATGTTAAATAATAAAAGTGAGTCTGCAATAAGAATGATAGAGTACTATGAAAGTAAACAAATAAAAGTGCCTCATTATATTGAGCAGGGATTAAAATGGCTAAAGGAATAATGTACTCGGCAAGAGCAGGAGCAGGTAAAAGTACATACATCACTCAAAAACTTATTGGGGAATTCAAAGGAAAAAGTGTTTTATTTATTACTTTTACTAATCAAAACAGTGAAAATCTAAGACAAAAATTGCTGAAGTCTTCAATTGTTTTCAAAAGCTGGAAAATTCAAACGTTTTATAGTTTTTTATATTGTATTTTTGTTAAGCCATGTAGATATTTTATACAGGGAAACTTCAATCTATTACCTATAAAAGGTGTATTTTTTAGATCTCAGAAGGCAATAAGTATTTCAAAAAGAAATAGAATCAGTAAAAAAAGTCAACAATTTTGGCAGGATAAGGCTGGCAATCTTTACGGAGATAAGCTAGCGGCTTTAATTACAGATAATAGATATAAAGAAAGATGGAAACATGCTGTAGGGATGTTGAGTTTCTTTTATGATTATGTAGTAATTGATGAATTTCAAGATATTGTTAAACCGGAATTAGATGTTGTTGTTAACTTGAATAGGGCTTTTTTAAAAGAGAATATAAAGCTTATTATGGTAGGAGATGTATATCAATCTCTTGTTGTTGGTACGTCATCGGGATATCATCCATATAACTATTTAGGAGAGAGTACTGAGGAAGATTTTATCCGTAATCGCCTTGGATTTAGAGAAAAATATCTTGACATAAATATGCAAAAATTGTCATCAACATATAGAGTAGATGAAACAATATGCAGATATATAAGGAAAAAACTGAAAATAGAAATATATGGGATAAACGATAATTCAAAACAGGTAATTAAAGTGAAAGATAAAAACGCCGTAGTTAATAAATTATTATCTGATCAAGATATCACTTTTTTAACTGATAAAAGAACTGCTCAGGATAAACTTCATAATAAATATAATATTGATTATTTAAAAATGATGAATATAGGTGTGTCTAAGGGAGATGAATTCTCTAAAGTCGCAGTTTTATTAACAAAAGAACAAGAAAAATTTATCGAAGGAAAAATTAGCAAATTAAAATCTCAGTCTTTGAATAAGCTGTATGTAGCTATAACTAGATCAAAAAATGAGGTATATCTTGTGTATAATAGCGTATTGAAGTAAACAAAAAGATTCGTGTAATATGTGCCTAACAACGGTACTGTAACAATAGCTGAAAAACAGGACATGCTTATAGATTAAAAACAGATAATGGAGTTGTAGTTCTTATTTACTTAGGAATTAACACATTTTTCTTAAAGGCAAAGATTTTAATACCAACGTTAAAGTAGATTAAAAAATCAAAGGCGATTGGCTGTTAGATTCATTTAACATCGACTATATTAAGGTACATAATTTTGATCTCACTGTTATGGTATTAGTAACCAACTCAAAGGATTACAAGAATGTAAAGACGGTTGATGAAGCTGTTAGACTAGAAAAAATAATCTCAATTCCAAACGAAGTACCTATCTATTGGTACAACAATAGGAAATTTGTAATAGAAGGATGCCACATAATTGTTGGATGCCAATTATGTGGTCCTTTTTTATTTTAGAAAATATAATATTGATTTAGTTTCCTGAATTGTCAAATTAAGTGCAACAGTTAGGCTATGAAGAAATATATTGCTTGAAGAGTTCCTCTGCTGTGTGATATTGGAGGATTCGGCGATATTTGTGGTTAATGGCATCAGTTGCCTGTTG
>CALWGN010000071.1 GCA_944380055.1 uncultured Lachnospiraceae bacterium | reverse complement strand
TAAAAACTAATGCAATAAGATATATTAAAAATTTGTTTTTTATTTCTAGTATATCTATTACAAGAATTACACTAATACCTAAAAATATACTACTTATAAGAGTTGCCAATATTGGTGAAACAATGTTTCCCTTAAGCATTTGTACAAAGTCAAGTCCAAATCTTAATAGCATTGCTTCCCAAATATCTGCTTGATGATACATACTATTTATTAGTGTATCTGGCCCTGTTATCATTAATGCATATAGTTGGAAATGAATAAGCATAGAAGCTATAACTGTAAAAAAGCAAAGTTTTCTTTTTTCTTTGTCTACAAATTCTATTATTTTTTCCTTCATATTTCCCCCATATTACTTTAAAAATAAACTATTCTGTTTACAATATTTTGTAAACAGAATATAAAAATTATAGTAAAATTGGCTGTATTTGCTCTTTATTTAAAGCTTTTTCTATAGTTTTTATAACTTGATTCTTATCAAATATAAGCGAGTTTGGTTTGGTAATTGGATTATCTTGTCTAAATGGTACAAAATATATATTTTTTGAATTTAATAGTCTTCCTATATTAACAGCATTATTTCCTAGTCCATTATTGGTAGATACTCCAATAACAACACTATTTCCATTTCTAAGATTTGATTTTGCAGCCATTGTTACAGGAGTATCTGTTATATCATTTGCAAGCTTTGCTATTGTATTTCCTGAACATGGAATAATAACTAATATATCTATTAATTTTTTAGGTCCAATTGGTTCTGCTTCTTGTATTGTATGGATGATTTGCTTTCCTGTAATGTTTTCTATTTCTTTAACGAAATTATTTGCTTTTCCAAACCTTGTGTCAAGATTGTAAGCATTAAAAGACATAATTGGGAAAACTTCTGCTCCTTTTTTTACTATGTCTTTCATAATAGTAAGGACGTTTTCAAATGTACAAAAAGACCCTGTTAACGCAAAGCCAACCTTTAGTTCGTTAAAAATCACTTAAACTCCTCCCTTCTATATATACTTATATATATTATGAGATTATGTTAAGTGAAGTGTTGTTTTAATAATACATTTTCTTAGCATTTTTTTATAATTGTTATTCTTTAAATTTTAAGTTAATATATATAGCTTCACACAAGTTTAATATACTATATATTAATAATATAATACCTAAAGTTGCAGTTGCAACAATTGCTGAAGCAAAAGGATTAAATAATACAATTAAGCCTAAAATAAATGTCAATATAGACATAATAACTACATTTAACCATTTACTATTTTCTACTGTTTTAAAATTAAATCCCAGCTGAAATTTAATAATACTTTTTATAATCATCCAGATTCCTATAATAATTGGAAAAATTGCAATTAAATATTCAGAAGCCATAATTGTAACTGTTCCAGATATAATTTCTAATAGTCCTTCTACTAATTCAAAATTCATAAGTCTTAATTCATCTTTTGTTTGAAAATATGATACTATATGTAATATACCATCTATAATAGTAATTCCTCCAAATAGATAAATAATGAGTTTTATTAATTTTAGTGGCTGAAACATTAATAAAATAGATAATAGAATCATTAAAATGTAAATAAATATAGATTTTTTTTCATATTTTTTTAAAATTTCAATGAACATAATTTTCACTCCTTTATTTTAAGTAAAACAAAAAATTTGTGCTATTACTCCTATTGTTTTACAAGTCTAATTGTTTCATTAGCTATCATCATTTCTTCATCTGTTGGAATAATATAAACTTTTATTTTTGAAGCTGGTGTTGAAATTTCTGTTTCTTCTCCTTTTGAGTTATTTTTTTCATCATCAACCTCTAATCCCATAAAAGATAATTGCTCACAGACTGATTTTCTTACATTAATTTGATTTTCTCCAATTCCACCTGTAAATACTATTACATCAATACCATTAAGTTTTACTGCATATCTGGCAATATATTGTGCAATTGTACTAGTAAAAATATCAATAGCAACTTTAGCATCTTTATTATTATATGACTTTTCCTCAATTTCTCTAAAATCTGGCGCCATATTACAAATAGCTGCTAAGCCTGACTTTTTATTCAAAATTGAATTCATTTTGTTTGGTTCTAGTCCTGTTTTTTCCATTATATAAGTAACAACAGATGGATCTAAATCACCAGACCTTGTTACCATTGCTATTCCTCCAAGTGGGGTTAGTCCCATAGATGTGTCAATTGATTTTCCATTTTTTATTGCGCATATACTTGCTCCTTGCCCTAAATGGCATGTTACAATCTTTAAATCTTGCCTTTTTTTATTCATTATTTCTGCAACTCTTGCTGATACATAGTCATGAGAAGTTCCATGTGCTCCATATTTACGTACTCTGTATTTTTCATAATATTCATATGGAATAGGATATATGTAACTTGTTTTAGGCATTGTTTGGTGAAATGCTGTGTCAAACACCGTAACCATTGGAACTTTTGGCATGATTTTTTTACATGCTTTAATTCCCAATACTGCTGCTGGATTGTGAAGCGGTGCAAATTCGCCACATTGTGCAATTTTTTCTATAACGTCATCATTAACTATACATGAGCCTTTAAAGATTTCTCCTCCATGCACAATTCTATGTCCTATTGCTCCAACTTCTTTTAAAGAAGTAATTACTCCATATTCTTTATGTAACAATTGTTGTAATATAATTTCTAGTGCTTCGTCGTGTGCCATAACAGCTTGTTTTATAATATATTTTTCTTTATTTACTTTATGTGTTAAAAATGCTTCCTTTTCTCCAATTCTTTCATAATTCCCTTTTGCTAATACTGATTTTGCATCCATATCTATTAACTGATATTTTAAAGATGAACTACCACAATTTAAAACTAGTATTTTCATTAATTACCTCCTAGAATTTTATTCCTAGCTAGTATTATATAAATTATTTTAAAAATCTTCATATTTAATATTTGTTGTACTACTTTACAAGTTGTAATGTTTCTCTAGCAATCATTAATTCTTCTTCTGTTGGAACAATCCAGACTTTTACCTTTGAATTTGTTTTTGAAATTTCTTTTTCAACAGCCTTTACGTTATTGGCTTCTTTGTCTAGCTCCACTCCCATAAAACCTAAGTAACTACAAATTTCTTTTCTTTCATCTGGTCCTCTTTCTCCTACTCCTCCTGCAAATGTAATAACATCTACTCCATTCATTGCTGCCGCATATCTTCCAATATACTGTGCAATAATATAGCAGTATTCTTTTATAGCAAGTTTTGCTCTTTCATTTCCTTTTTGAGCTTCTTCCAAAATATCTCGATTATCTGCTGAAATTCCAGACATTCCAAGTAGGCCAGATTCTTTATTTAAAATACGGTTCATTTCTGCTGGTGAAATATTTTCTTGTTCCATAATATAAGTAACAACAGATGGGTCTAAGTCTCCACTTCTACTTCCCATAGCAATTCCACCAAGTGGCGTTAGTCCCATGCTAGTATCAATGCATTTTCCATATTCAATAGCACAAAGACTTGCTCCTTGTCCAATATGGCAATTTATAATTTTTAGTTCTTCTGGTTTTTTTCCTAATAGTTCTGCAATTCTAACAGATACATATTTATGCGAAGTTCCATGTGCTCCATATTTACGAATCCCGTATTTTTCATAATATTTGTATGGAATTGGATATAAATAGTGTTCTTTAGGCATTGTTTGGTGAAACGCAGTATCAAATACTGTTACATTTGGTTTGCCTGGTAATTCTTTTTGGCATGCGAAAATTCCTTGCAAATGTCCGGGATTATGAAGTGGTGCAAATTTAATTGCATCTTCAATTCCTTTTATTACCTCATCTGTTACAACAACAGATTGTGTAAACTTTTCTCCACCATGTACAATTCTATGTCCAATTGCATTAATTTCGTCAAGTGATTTAATTACGCCATGTTCTTTGTCTATTAATTGTTGCATGATAAAGCGAATTGCTTCTTCATGTGTCTTTGCTTCTTTTTCATATTTGAACTTTTCTCCATTTACCTTATGTGTTAAAAAAGAACCTTCCATTCCAATTCTTTCATAATTTCCTTTTGCCATTACTGATTCATCTTCCATAT
>CALWGN010000070.1 GCA_944380055.1 uncultured Lachnospiraceae bacterium | reverse complement strand
AAACTCATTAAGCGGTCTTCCAATTGGAGGAGGAAAAGGTGGTTCTGACTTTGATCCAAAGGGAAAATCTGATAGAGAAGTAATGGCATTTTGTCAAAGTTTTATGACAGAATTATGTAAGTATATTGGAGCAGATGTAGACGTTCCTGCTGGTGATATTGGAGTTGGAGCAAGAGAAATTGGTTTCTTATATGGTCAATATAAGAAAATTACAGGAAAATATGAAGGTGTGTTAACTGGAAAAGGATTAACATATGGTGGTTCTTTAGTAAGAACAGAAGCAACTGGATATGGTCTTGTATACATAACAGAAGAAATGTTAAATCATCATGGAAAATCTGTAAAGGATAAAACAGTTGTTGTTTCAGGTTCTGGAAATGTAGCTATTTATGCAACAGAAAAGTTACAACAATTAGGTGCTAAAGTAGTAGCACTTAGCGATTCTAACGGATATGTTTATGATGCCAATGGAATTGATTTAGACACAGTAAAAGAAATCAAAGAAGTAAGACGTGGAAGAATTAAAGAATATGTAGAAACTCATCCACAAGCAGTATATACAGAAGGAAAGGGAATTTGGACAATACCATGTGATATTGCATTACCATGTGCAACTCAAAATGAACTAAACCTTGATGATGCAAAAACATTGAAGGAAAATGGATGTTACTGTGTAGCAGAAGGTGCTAATATGCCATCTACACAAGAAGCAACTGACTTTTTCTTAGAAAACAATATGTTATTTATGCCAGCAAAAGCTGCCAATGCAGGTGGTGTATCTACAAGTGCTCTTGAAATGTCTCAAAATAGTCAAAGAATGAGTTGGACATTTGAAGAAGTAGATGCAAAGCTAAAGGATATTATGGTAAATATCTTTAAGAAAGCTTCTGATGCAGCAAAGAGATATGGCATGGAAGGAAATTATGTAGCAGGTGCTAATATAGCAGGCTTTGAAAAGGTAGTAGAAGCAATGAACGCACAAGGGATTGTGTAAGAATAGAAAAAAGTGCTGTAATACTTGATATTACAGCACTTTTTTAGTTTCCAATATGTTTTTAACAGACTTTCTTTTTATAAGCTTTGGTCTTAACGTAGTTTTGTTAATAAAAACCTTACGAATAATACTTTCTAATGATATATAAGCACACTTACCTATTTCAAGTCTGTTTTGTCGAATGGTCGTTATTTGAGGCGTAGATTTTTTACAAAGGTCGATATCATCAAAGCCTATAATGCTAATATCCTCTGGTACATTTATATTCATTTCCCTACAGACAGAAAGTGCACCATATGCCATGGTATCACTACTGCATAATATAGCAGTTGGATTATGTTCAATAATTTTAGGAATATGATACTTTGCAGAATCACTAGAATAGTGTCCAAAAGCAATCATATCTTCATTTACTTCTAGGCCATATCTATTCATAGCTTTTAAAAAGGCTTCATAGCGTTCGTTAGAAACCATAGAATCTAAAAAAGCACTAAAAAAGCCAATTTTTGTATGTCCTAGTTTTTTTAGATATTCCACAGAAATGTCAAAAGCTTCAAAATTATCAGTACCTACATAGCTTACATTAAAGTTCCTAGGAACGTGTTTACTTTCCCGTAAGTCCTAAAAAAATAACCATAAGAAACAAGTATTTATTATGTTTTAAATTTAGTTTGTTTCAAAAATCGCTCAAATGTATTGATTAGGAAGAAAAAGGCAAAAAAGTGCTATGGATTAGTCAAGTTTTTGGTAGCATAAAAAGAAAATATTTTGATATAACATTATTAAAGAGTAGAAATATATAAACATATAAATATAATAATTTAAAAAACATATCGTATGAACAATAAATGGTCGTACTACAAGATGTGTCTAGGCGTTATTGGCACAAAGTTATTTATAAATAAAAGCTAACGCAGAAAAGAGGGTTAACATGAATATTAAAAGTGTATTTGATGAAAGTTTCAAAAAATATGGAAAAGTATTAACTAGCTACAACCTTGATGAACTTCTAAAAGAAATGGAGAACACTCCATTACCAGAAGATGTTATTTATGTACCATCGGATGAAAAATTAGAGTCCCTTACTGTTTTTCATCAGTTTAGAGATTATGGATTTGGTGGGCTTCCGATTCAAATAGGATATTGCAATGGAAATAATAACAAATTGAATGCATTGGAATATCATAGAAATTCAGAAATTAACGTAGCAGTAACAGATTTAATACTACTTCTTGGAAAGCAAGAAGATATAAACAGCGATTTTACATATGATACAACCAAGGTAGAGGCATTTTTTGTTCCAGAAAAAACAGCCATTGAAGTATATGCTACGACCTTACACTATGCTCCTTGTAATGCAAATGAAAATGGGTTTAAATGTGTTGTAATTTTACCAGAAGGAACCAATACAGAGCTTACATGGAACCTTCCAAAAGTAGGAGAAGACAGCATTATGACTGCAAAAAATAAATGGCTGATTGCTCATAAAGATGCAAATATTTCAGGAGCTCATTGTGGTTTGATTGGTGAAAATATAACTTTATAAATGGATATAAATAGAACAATAAATGGAGGAAAAGAACATGAAATTTTTTATTGATACAGCCAATGTAGATGAAATTAGAAAGGCAAATGGAATGGGAGTGATTTGTGGAGTAACAACAAATCCATCCTTAATTGCAAAAGAAGGTCGTGACTTTAATCAAGTAATTGCTGAAATCGCTTCTATTGTAGATGGACCAATCAGTGGAGAGGTAAAGGCAACAACAACAGATGTAGAGACTATGATTGAAGAAGGTCGTGCCATTGCAGCCATTCATCCAAATATGGTTGTTAAAATTCCTATGACAGCAGAAGGATTAAAAGCAACAAAGGTTCTTAGTGAATTAGGAATTAAAACCAATGTAACATTAATATTTACAGCAGCGCAAGCCTTATTGGCAGCAAGAGCAGGGGCTACTTATGTGTCACCATTTTTAGGTAGATTAGATGACATTTCAACTCCTGGTATTGATTTAGTAGAAACCATCGCACATATTTTTTCAGTTCATGGAATTGAAACAGAAATTATTGCAGCAAGTGTAAGAAATCCAATTCATGTATTGGATTGTGCCAGTGCAGGAGCTGATATTGCAACGGTACCATTTAAAGTGATTGAGCAGATGATTAAGCATCCACTAACCGATGCAGGAATTGAAAAGTTTCAGGCCGATTATAAGGCGGTGTTTGGAGAATAGATAGTTAAATAAAATATGAGAAGGTGTAAGAACAATGGTTCCTGTACCTTTTTTGCTAAGTGATAGAAAAATGTGTAAATTAACAATAAAAAAGATAATATTGACAAATATTTTTTCAAATAATATTATTCATTTATAGGAAAAATACATAATTAAAAATAAAATACAAAAATAAAATAATGTATTCTATATAAAAAAAGGGAAAAGTATTTTCTATATAGGAATAATTAGGTGCAATATATAATAGAAATATTAGATGGATTACATGAGCATATTAACTACGGTGCTTCTTTAGAGCTTCGATTATTTCATAATGCAGAATATGAGGATTATCCAGAACATTGGCATACAGGAATTGAAATTATTATGCCAATATATGAAAGATACACTTTTTTAGTAGGGAAAGAATCTTATCCTTTAAAAGAAGGGATATTATTAGTTTAAATTTTTTGGGGTTCATTCTCTAAAGACATCAGTGCATGGAGAATGAGCAATTTTCCAGTTTAAGGCTTCCTTTCTATATTCAGTAAAAGGAATAGAAATATTACTATCAATATTGCCACAAGTGATGTATTTAACAGAAGAAAGAATATGTTCTAAGCTATACAGTTATGTAAAAAAGAGTATGGATGAAATTATAAAGGAATATAAAGAAGAAAATGTATTTTGTGAAGTTGTTATCTATGCAAAGCTTATAGAAATTTTTGTAGCCATTGGTAGAAGTAGCATGGAAGAAGCATATAAAAAATTACTTAGATAATGAAAATCAATTTTTTAAGCAAAAAGAATATATGGAAGTAGTTATCAATAGCTGCAATTATATTAATAAGTATTATCAAGAAAAAATAACATTAGAAAAAATAGCAACCATCAGTGGTTTTTCTAAATTTCATTTTACAAGAATTTTAAGCAGTGTATAGATATGACCTTTTATGAATACTTAAATTAATGAAAGAAGGCTCTTCAAATGGATATAGAAGTAAGAATAGTGTCTTAATCATTCTATGGGGTATTATCTTTTATAAAGAAAAAAATGTCTGTAAAAGACTTATACCAAAAATTAATGTATTTATAGTCTATGAGTATGTAGACAGCTTTAAATGTTATTCATAGAGGTTTTGTAAACAGTCTAGCCAAAATCGGCATAGTTTTTCTATATCTGCTTATTAGATGTTACAATATAGTTATCTCTAAAAGATTTTTTTCCTTTTGATACAAATGTATTAATTATTAATAATATAAAAGATTTATAGAAGTACACCATTAGAAAAAATACAATTATTATTTGCATTAATGACAATGAAAAGAAGAGAAATAAATTGTAGGATTTTTAAAAGAAAATAAAGAGAAGATATTTAAGATAAATCCAGTTTATGGAACAAAAAAATGTAAGTTTTGTATTTTATCTGGAAGTAATTTTAATTTTGGGTGGTTTCAATTTCATATAGGGGAAGATATGAAAAAGGATTAGATTAGTTTGAAAATATCCTAAATAGATAAAAAGAAGAAATAGTTATTGGTTATAAGGTGAATCTCTTTCATCAAAATATTTTTATAATGAAAAGGATTCACCTTATTAGTTGATAATATGTTAGCTATGTAATAAAATTAAATATGCCTTTGAATTAAATTGTTATTGTTGTGATACGGGTGCTACACACATATTACCATATCCACCACCACATCCATGTCTACATCCTAGTCCTGGATTTGCACATGGGAAAACATTTCCACCGTCATTTCCACCACCGCCACATATTAAATTAACGTCAGCACAGAAATTAATACTTGGGCATGGTATATTAACGTCAGCACATGCTCCATTAACAGTTGAATTATACATACTAGTGGAATTTAGAATTTCATAATCCATATAGAAAACTCCTTTCTTAAATTTATATTATAAATAAGATAATGAAAAATATCTTACTTATTTGTTAGATAATAGTATTCGAGACCTTTGTAATAAGTTTCAATAAGATGATTGCAGTTATGAAAATTTTCTTTACTTACAGGACATTTTCTACGATAGCATAAGCCTAAAATATCGCAAGTTTTACATTTCTCACTTAGTTCGTAGGAGGTCCATTTTGCAGCTTTTTTATAATCTATTTTTACGCCAGAAGAATCCAATGCTCCCATTATATTATATGGCTCGTCCAAAGAAGCAGAAGTACATTTCTTTATTTCCCCATTATAATCAACAATATAATGAAATTGACGTGCAGCATAACAAACCATAGAAAATGGAAGCGTTCTAAAACCAACTAATTCAAGAGGTAAGTACCATTTTTTTGCTCTTTCAATAATATCAAGAACAGTTTCTGTTTCATTTTCTATAAGATTAAAGTTAAAATCATTCATTTTACCAAAATTTTTTGCTGTTTCAAAATGCATTCTAAATATAGGCTCATTAAAATTATTATGCAAATATTCTAACCATTCATCTATATTATGATAAATTGATGGTGTAATATTACTTCTTATAAGCACAGAAACATTTTTGTTATTTATAGTTTTAAAATATTTTAAATTTTCTATAATAGTTTTCCAACTTCCCTGCTTTCCAGCTAAGTAGCGACTGCTATCATGGTCTTTTTCCATACCATCTACTGTAATTTGGTATCGGAAAATATTATTTGATATAAAATTATCAATCATTTCGGGTGTCAATAAATAACCGTTAGTAGTGATAACAGCTTGGATATTTGCAGGAGTAGGTAAATTATTATTTTTTCTAATAAATGTTCCATAAATTCATTAATTTCATTAGCCATTAAGGTTGGTTCTCCACCAAAGAAAGATAAATATACATTTTTAAAATTTCTTTCTTCTATTTGAGAAATTATATAATTTATAGTATTGTTAAAAACTTCTAATGACATATCATTATTTGAATATTCTTCATAACAATATGAACATCTAAAATTACATTTTCTAGTTACAATTAATATAATAGATAGTTCACTATTATGTTCAAAGTTGAAATAAGAAGAATGTAAAGTGGCTAATTCATCTTCATTATCATGTACTATCATATTAAGAGAATATAAAGTTTGTTGGAAATCATTATCTGGATCTAATTGAAATGTACCGCTAGAGCTAAAATTATCAATCATCTGTTTTAGATTTTCATTTTTAACTCTAATTAAACCATTTGATAATGTGTTGTGTAATAAATAGTCAGTATCTCTAACTATATTAGTGAATCTTGATAATTTCATATTTCCTTCTTGCTATTAAAAATTAATTATTACTAAATATTTTATATAAATATTATATAATCCATGAGCTAATGTTAATGATATAATAGAAAAATTAGACTTTTTTTTATAAAATATGGAAAATATAAATCCAATTATAGGAACAATAAATAATTGAAGCTGAGCTTTTATAGGATTAGTAACTCCATTTACTATATAATGTGCTAAAGCAAATAAAAATGAGGAAATACAAATCGACAAAAGTGTAGGAATTTTTAGTTGTTCTAACTGATTGAGAAGATATCCACGCCAAAATATTTCTTCTGAAAATGCGATAATTACCAGCTCCATGAATAATCGTAGAAAAATAAGTGAAAGAGGAACAGATGCTGTATTTAGACTTATTTTCGCATTAAGCACAAAGTAATATACCGAAAGGACGAAAGCTAAAACGATAATAGAGCAAATGATACCATAAATAATTTGTAAAGAGAGATTGCTTTTTATAAATCCAAGTTTATGAAGAGAATGATATTGTTTCCAATATAACAGAATTGGCATTATGCCTTGTAAGGAAGATATAATAAATGCCATAAAAAAATCATTTATCGGATGATATCTTATATAAAAATATAATAAAAAATAAAAAGTGATAAAAAGTAAGTTAATATATATAAATTTTTTTTATTTATCATAGCTATTTTCTCCCCCTATAAAAAATATAGTTATATATTGACTTAATTAGTTTATCATAGTAAAGTTAAAAAGTAAATGTTTTTTTAAAATATTTATATAATACACAATAAAAACAGAAATTAGAATAGGGGGGATAATAATGTATAGTATTTTTATTTTTTGCTGGAAAGAATCAAAATAAAAATTAAATTCTATAATCATATGTATAATAATTAGCTTGGTTTCTACATTATTTTTAAACACTATACCATATTTAAATGGAAAATTTATTGATTATTTATTAATAGCAACAAATGAATCAAATATAATATATTTTGTATTGGTAGCAGTTGCTATAATATCAATAGGATTAATTATTGGTTATTTTGGGAACCTTATTTGGATAAAATTGCAATCTCAAATAACATTTGAATTGTATAAAAAAATATTTATACATATTAATAGATTGCCAATCAGTAAAATTAATCAATTTAATGCCACAGCGCTAAATCAAAGAATAAGTGTTGATACGAGTACCGTTATATCATTCTACCTAAATACAATGCAGAATTTATTAATTCAAACTACTATTCTTGTTGTATATTGTTTTATAATAGCTCGAATAAATAGTTATTACTTGCTATTAGTGATAATGTTTGCAGCAATATATTTCTTTTCAAATAAATTTATGAGGAAAAAAATATATAATTCAGATTTCGAGATGAAAGAAGTTCAAAGCTATTTTTTTTCCAAAACTCAAGAACAATTTAATAGCATAAAATTTATCAAAACGCATGGGTTAAATGGAATATTTGAAAATAGATTGGATTATCCATTTAGAGAATTTTTAAAGTCATCTATCAAAAAGCAGAAAATAAATTATTTCTTTTCAGGAATGGATAATTACTTTAATTTAATAATTCAAATTGTTATGATATTTATTGGTGGTACTTCAATTATAAGGGATAAAATGACAATTGGAGAATTTACAATTCTTAATAGTTATATAACTATGGCGATGAATGTGATTAGGTATTATTACAATTTAGGAAAGTCAGTGCAAACATCATTAACTTCTCTTGACAGATTAAATGAAATATTAGATATAGAGATAGAAAGTAATGGCAGTATTCAAGAAAGAAATATAAAATATGTTCAATTAAAAAATATATCTATTCAATTTGATAATAAAGTAATAATTAAAAATTTTAGCTATATGTTTGAGAAAGGAAAAATTTATGCACTTACAGGACATAATGGTGCAGGAAAAACAACATTATTATATACAATACTTGGAATGTACAATGACTGTATAAAAGGCAACGTAACTATAAATAATATACCAATAGAAAAATTAGATATGATTAATGTTAGAAAAAACTTAATTGGATATGTTGAACAGAGTCCTATTATATTTTCAGGTACAATTAAAGATAATATTTCTTTGTTTCATTTAAATGGCATAGGTGGATATCAAACATTTGAGTTAGAAAAAGAATTTGATTTAGGTAGTGCTATATTGAAAGAAAAAGAATTTATTGATAATGGAGATTTGCTTTCAGGAGGGGAAAAATTAAAGATTTCCTTAATCAGAACGCTAAGTAAGGCCCCATCACTAATACTTTTAGATGAACCTACTTCAATGTTAGATAAAAAAAGTATCAATGTATTAATTAAAGTTTTACAAAAAATAAAAAGAGAGAGGATTATTATCATAGTTACTCATGACTTGAAATTAATAGATATCGTAGATAATGTAATTGAACTTTAGATTTTATTACTAATAATTATTTGAACTATTTAATTGAAACATTAATTGTTAATATTAAGTTTATATTAGGCTGTCATCTAGTTAGATATATTAGCTAATATGATGGTCTTTTTTATATTATAGGATTTGAATGTCAAAAGGCGAAGGTGGAGATACAGAAAATGAATTTACTTCTGGAGATAAAAGAACCATTGGTTTATCAAAATCATAACCTATGTGGATTTTTAAGAATATCTCTAAAGACAAAAGAAAAAAGAAAATATGAAAATATGAAATTCCATTGTCAAAACGTACATTTACAGCAGTAGATGAAGAAGGGAATCGCCGTATTTTTGGAAAGAAGTTTACATTATATGCAGGAACTTGTCAGCCAGATAAATTAAGTGAGAAGTTAACTAATACAACTTATGTAAGTGTAGAAATTCATCTATAAAATTAAGATAGTAAAAGAAATGATAAAACTCTGTTTTGGCATAAAACATGAATACATAACAAAAAGAGGTAGGATTGCCACAAAATTAAGTGGTTATCCATACCTCTTTTTGTTGTATTGTCCCACAACTACACAAATTTGTTTTTGTCAGCATCATAATAATAATCAATGCTCTTTAATGTTTCTTCAATTTGTTCTTTGCAAATATCATTGGATTTGCAGAACTCATCAAGACTATTATAAAAATCTCTTAGTTGGGTATTGATATAGCTTAATAGCATAAATGGATCTTTTGGTATTGTCATAATTTCCTCCTTATTGTTTAGAACATTTAATTTTAAATATATCATCAATCATTTGATGAACGAGAAGGGCTTCAGGTGTATTGCTTAGTGTATACCATACTTCTTTGCCTACTCGTCTACTAACAATTAGTCCAGATTGTTTTAAAAATTTAAGATGATGAGAAATTGCAGGAGGGCTCATCTCCACAGCAGCAGAAATATTTTGAACACATTCCTCGCTATGGCATAATAAAGAAAGGATTCGTAGTCGGCTACTGTCACTTAGTAATTTAAAAGTATCAGCCATTTTGCTACAATCCTCAATGGATGGCATAGAAGTAAATAAGGGATTTACATTGCCATGGTTATGTGGCATATGATCTAAGTCATGTGAACAAGACATAAAAATTCTCCAATCTGTATTATTATCCTTATAGAAATTATATATTAATTTATATTATAGCATAAATAATATAATTGTAAAACATAACCTTAGAATATACAAAATTAAGATGTGGTGAAGAAAGAATAAATATGAAATTGGAAAAAATATACAGAAGGTAAAATATAGATTGTTATATTTGCATTGACTCTTCTATAAAAAAGCATTGAAATTACTTTTTAAATTTTACTATATAAAATAATTTCATAATAAATTGTAAAAGAGAGAATACGTTTTTAATATAAGAGATAGAAAACGTAAAACAACATTCAGAATATGTTATAGTTATTGAAAATAAATGTTAAATTGGTATACTTAACAGTAAGAGAGATCGAATAAAATGAATCATGTAGAAAAATAATGAAAGGGAAAATTAGTTAGATATACAAATAATAATAAAAAGGGAGAAGGTATTTATGAATATTTATAAAGCAAAAAATTATGAGGATATGAGTAGAAAGGCTGCAAATATTTTATCTGCTCAGATTATTATGAAGCCAAATTGTGTATTAGGGTTGGCAACAGGAAGTACACCAATAGGAATATATAAGCAATTAATAGACAGGTATGAAAAAGGAGATTTAGATTTTTCACAAGTTACCACAGTCAATTTAGATGAGTATAAAGGGTTAGAGAAAGAGAATGAACAAAGCTATCACTATTTTATGAATAAAAATTTATTTTCTCATATAAATATTAATCCAAATCACACACACATTCCAAATGGAATGGAGGAAGATAGCAAAAAGGAATGTAGCAGATATGAACAATTAATTCAAAATTTAGGTGGAGTAGATTTACAGCTATTAGGATTAGGACATAATGGGCATATAGGATTTAATGAACCAGACCAGATTTTTTACAAAGAAACGCATTGTGTAGACTTACAAGAAAGTACAATTAAGGCAAATCAAAGATTTTTTGATTGTATTGATAGCGTTCCAAAACAAGCATACACAATGGGAATAAAGACTATTGTACAAGCAAGGAAAATAGTCGTAGTTGTTAGTGGAAAGGATAAGGCAGAGATTGTAAAAAAGGCATTTTTTGGACCTGTAACACCACTAGTTCCTGCTTCTATTTTACAAATGCATAATGATGTAACATTAGTTGGAGATGAAGATGCATTATCAAGTATAAGTAAAATGATTTAAAGCTGAGGGATAGCATGATAATTAAAAATGTGCATGTATATAAAGAAGATAAAACAATTTCATTTGGAGATATCGTAATAGAAAATGGAATTATTGTAGATAGACAGGCAAAAGAACAGGAAATATTTGATTGAGAGGAATGTTATGCAATACCAGGATTTATTGATATTCATTTTCATGGAGCAGTAGGCAAAGATTTTTGTGATGGTGTACATATTCATGATGCAGTGGTAAGAGCAACCGTTCAAATGTTTGGAGATAATAGAATGGTATTTATTAGCGATAGCATGAGAGCAACAAGAATGGAAGATGGGAATTCCACTAGAAAGCGCCATTGCTTGTGCTACTAGATAAAAATTTAGATGCAAAGGCAGTATTGACAAGAGGAAAAAAGGTATTTCCTAAATAGTAATAATATAAGGTTATAAAAATATAAATCTGTATAAAAGATCAGGTACGAAAAGAGGATGTAAAGGATTGTTATCATACCAAAATTCTCTTTTCGTACCTGATTTCTCTTTTAATTTTCTTTTAAATAAGTGCGATAAATTTCAATTACTTGTTCCATAGCAGCCTTTCCAGGTGCTCCAATCGTAAGACGTTTTTCCACACATGTTTTTAAAGAAATAGCATCATAAATATCTTCCTCAAACACAGGACTAATGGATTTAAATTCCTCCAATGTCATATCGTCAAGTGCAATATTTTTACCAATGCAATATAACACAAGTTGACCAACAATGCCATGAGCATCTCGAAAGGCAACTCCATGATTTACTAAATAGTCAGCGGCATCTGTAGCATTTGTAAAACCATTTTTAGCACTAGCTTCCATTACTTTATTATGAAACTTCATAGAAGAAATCATACCATTAAATAAAGCAAGACATCCTTTC
>CALWGN010000069.1 GCA_944380055.1 uncultured Lachnospiraceae bacterium | reverse complement strand
GGTATGACAAATCCAGAAGGATACAGAAAAGCATTAAGACTTATGAAGGAAGCAGAAAAGTTTAATCGTCCAATTATTTGCTTTGTAGATACTCCTGGAGCGTTTTGTGGTATGGAAGCAGAGGAGAGAGGGCAAGGAGAGGCCATTGCTAGAAGTTTATATGAAATGAGTTGTATTACGGTACCTATCGTCTCTATTGTTATTGGAGAAGGTGGTAGTGGTGGAGCATTAGCTATGGCTGTTGCGGATGAAGTATGGATGATGGAAAATTCTATTTATTCTATTTTATCGCCAGAAGGATTTGCCTCTATTTTATGGAAAGATGCAAAACGTGCAAGTGAGGCAGCGGGTATAATGAAAATTACTGCTTATGATTTACAAGAACTCGGCATTATTGAGCAAATTATACCAGAGCAAGTACCAGCTACAATGGAAACGATAAAAGATATAAAAAGGGAAATGGAACAAAGATTATTACAATTTTTAAATAAGTACACCCAGTTACCAAGGGAAGAAATAGTAGAAAATCGTTATAAACGTTTTAGAAATATGTAATGACCTACTGTTAAATGAGAAAGGAAAAGAGTATGGAATTTAAACCATTATGTATTGGAGATTTGACAGCAAAGATTCCTTTAATTCAAGGTGGAATGGGCGTTGGAGTCAGCTTATCAAATTTAGCAGGAAATGTAGCGTTGCAAGGTGGAATAGGGATTATTTCTACTGCACAAATAGGATATAGAGAAGAAGATTTTTCCAAAAATCCTTTAAATGCTAATTTAAGGGCTATTGGCAAGGAGTTAGAAAAGGCAAGAGAAATTGCCAAAGGTGGAATTGTCGGATTTAATATAATGGTGGCTACAAGAAATTATGGTGAATATGTCAAAGAAGTATGTAGGCAAGGAGCTGATTTGATTATTTCTGGAGCTGGATTGCCAGTTGATTTGCCAAAGCTAGCAGAAGGATTTCAAACAAAGCTAGCACCTATTGTTTCTTCTGTAAAGGCTACAAGTGTTATTTGTAAAATGTGGGATAGAAAGTATAATGTTACTCCTGATATGATTGTAGTAGAAGGACCATTAGCAGGTGGACATTTAGGATTTTCATTAGAGGATATTTTATCTTATACAAAAGAAAAATTTGACAATGAAATTAAAGGAATTATTTTAGAAGTAGAGAAGTATGCAAAAAAATATGGCAAAAAAATACCTGTTGTTGTAGCCGGAGGAATTAGTAATGAAGAAGATGTAAATCACTATTTAAATTTAGGTGCACAAGGAGTTCAAGTTGCAACACAATTTGTTACCACAGAAGAATGTGACGCGTCCATAGAATATAAAAATACCTATATTAATGCAAAAAAAGAAGATATTACAATTGTAAAAAGTCCAGTTGGTATGCCAGGCAGAGCAATTGCAAACAAATTTTTAGACCAGGTAAGGCAAGGAAATAAACAGAACATTACGAAATGTTATCAATGTCTTTCTAAATGCAATCCACTAGAAATACCATATTGCATAACTGATGCATTAATAAAGGCTGTAAGAGGAGATGTAGACAATGGACTGTTGTTTTGTGGAGCAAATGCATATAAGGCAGAGAGAATAGAAACTGTATCCGATGTATTTAAAAGATTAGGATTTATTAAAAAATAGTAATAAACCTTTTACAATTTTATATATATTTTATTATTTCACTTTACAGTATAAGGTTATGTTTGATATAATAAAGAATATCTTCCATGTCACAAATTGTTGACATGGATTTTTTCTTAGATGAAAAAATGATAAAGTTTATAATAAAATATAGGAGTTGAGAATGATGGAAATTAATAAAAAATTAAATAGTGTACAAAATAAAACAAAATTGTTAGAGAGGTTTATACCAAAGTATGCCAGACTTCCGCTTATTTGCTGTCTTTTGGTTAATACAATTATATATTCAGGAACTATGTGGTTATGTAGTGATTGGAAGCATTATGATTTTACATTAGAAATTGATAGAAAAGTACCATTTATTCCAGAATTTATATACATATATTTTTTATGTTATATTTTCTGGGTAGTAAACTATATTATGATGGCTCATTTAGGAAAAGAATCTTTTTATAAATTTTTTGTAGCAGATATTATGTCAAGATTTGTGTGTTTGTTTTTCTATATTGTGCTACCAACAACGAATGTACGCCCAGAAGTTGTAGGAACAGATTTTAGTAGTCAATTAGTTCGATTTTTATATGAGATGGATAAGCCTGCTAACTTATTTCCATCTATCCATTGTTTAGTTAGTTGGTTTTGCTATATAGGAATTCGAGGAAGAAAAGAGATTCCTAAGTGGTATCAAGTATTTTCTTGTGTCGTTGCTATTTTAGTATTTCTTTCTACTCAAGTGACCAAACAGCATTATATTGTAGATGTAGTTGGTGGTGTTGCATTGGCAGAAATTTGTTTTTGGATTTCAAAAAGATCCACTCTTTATATAAAAGCCCAACAGCTATTTGAAAGAACAAAGTTTGAAGAGGTAAAATGTAAGGGAGGAGATTTGTTTGAATCGTAAAAAGACAATTTGCAATATCATATTTTTGATAGCAATATTTACTTTTACTTTTTATAGCTTATTAAAAGATCAAGATTTAAAAGAGTTAATAGCGCTCACAGAAACGGTAAATATAAAATATATATTATTGAGTTTTATATTTGTACTATTGTTTATTTGTAGCGAATCGGTTATCATATATTATATGATGTGGATATTAAAGTACAAAGTTCCAATCTTTAGTTGTATTAAATATTCTTTTATTGGTTTTTTCTTTAGCTGTATTACACCTTCCGCTAGCGGTGGTCAACCAGCGCAAATGTATTATATGAACAAAGATAATGTAAATATTGCTACATCTTCTTTGGTTTTATTAATCGTAACCATTGCATATAAATTTGTATTAGTATTTATTGGAGTTTTACTAATTATTTTTCAATATTCTTTTATGATTAATCATATAGGTAGGGCTTGTATTTTTTTATATTTAGGATTATTATTAAATATAATTTGTGTTATAGCAATGTTAGTATTTGTGTTTTCCTCCACATTTGCCAATAAAATTATGTGTGGTGGATTACGCTTTTTAGAAAAAATAAAAATACTAAAATATAAAAGGCAACGACATGAGCGATTAAATCATGCATTAGAACAATATCATAAGGCAGCTAATGTATTTAAAAATCATAAAATGGTAATGTTTAATGTTTTTTTAATTACGCTATTTCAAAGGTGTAGCTTGTTTTTTATTACATATCTTGTATATTATGGATTTGGTTTTAGAGAATATAATATATGGCAAATTGTAACATTACAAGCAGTCATTGCAATTAGCGTAGATATGCTTCCATTGCCAGGGGGTATGGGAGCAAGTGAAAATCTTTTTATTCAAATATTTAAGCCGATATTTGGAAGTACAGTCATGTCAGGAATGTTGTTAAGCAGAGGAATTAATTATTATGCAGTATTAATTATAAGTGCAATAGTTACAGTATATGCCCACCTTACGCTAGGAAAAAAACAAAAAAAATATTAGTATTATTAAATATTTATTAATGGACAAATGTAAAATAAAGGGGAATAAAAATGATAGGATTTTATAATTATTCTGTTATTCTAACATATATAGGTTTAGGAACAGCAGTTTATGGAATGACAGCTACATTTGAAGGACATAGCCGACGTGCTATTCTTTGTTTAATTATATGTGGAATATGCGATATGTTTGATGGGAAAATTGCTAGAGCAATGAAAAGAACAAAAGATGCAGAGAAGTTTGGAATACAAATTGATTCATTATGTGATTTAGTTTGCTTTGGTGTATTTCCTGCCATTATTGCATACACACTAGGAATGAACGGTATCATTGGAAAAATTGTTATGATACTATATATCTTAGGAGCTGTTATTCGTTTAGGATTTTTTAATGTTATGGAAGAAAAAAGACAAGACGAAACAACAGAAGTAAGAAAATATTATCAAGGCTTACCAGTAACATCAGTTGCATTATTGCTGCCAATTTCTTATATATTTCAACAATATTTAGGTAAGGATTTTATTATGTTTCTTACTACTGTAATGGCTATTATTTCTTTTTTGTTTGTTGTTGATATAAAAGTAAAAAAGCCAGACACAAAAACAATGCCTATTTTGGCAATTATAGCAATTGTTACTTTAGCAAAGATTTTCAAGTTATTTTAGTTTCTTACATAGCTTTAGCTGAATTCTATTGGTTACATAATAGTAGTGTTTTATTACTAAGGCAGTCATTTTATATAAAATAAAAGGAGAAAATATGAAGTATATTGATAGAAAAGGAAACACATTCCAAGTTACTTCTAAGCAAGATGAATTATTATCAGCTATTTATGGAAGTAGAGTAGGACGATTACTCATAAAGCCATTGGTTCATCCTATGATATCAAAAATAGGA
>CALWGN010000068.1 GCA_944380055.1 uncultured Lachnospiraceae bacterium | reverse complement strand
ATTCCATAATCGTTTATGATATCCAAATGGATCACTATGAAGATTGTTTATGCCATTGTCATTGGCTTCTAACTGATATGTTTTATTATTAATACAAATGGAAGCCCCCTTGATTCTATTGGCATTTCTACCTATGACAGCACCAAAGCTAGGAGGGTTTTCAAAATAATCTTCTAAATGATCAAATCCTAGTACAATATCGGAAAAATCTCCATGTTTATCTGCTGTAAATAAAGATACTAAAACCGCCCCAAAATCTGTTAGTATCGCTTTTGTACCATGTTCATTTGTTAGTGTGTAACGATACACTTCTTTTCCATCTTTTGTATTTCCCCATAATTCCTTGTTAATCATTGTAATACTCTCCTTATAAAAATTATTTGTGATCAATATATCCTTTTGCTGTTAATAATTCAGCAGAAAGAATTGCACCACCTGCTGCGCCACGAACCGTATTATGAGATAGTCCTACAAATTTGTAGTCGTATACAGTATCTTCACGCAGTCTTCCAACGGAGACTCCCATACCATTTTCATAATCTCTATCGAATTTTGCCTGTGGTCTGTTATCTTCCTCACAGTATTGAATGAATTTTTTAGGAGCACTAGGTAACTTAAGTCTTTGTGGCTCTCCCTCAAAATTTCTCCAACGTTCTAAAATTTCTTCCTTTGTTGGTTTCTTTTCAAAAGATACAAACACTGCTGCTGTATGTCCATCAGAAACTGGAACGCGAATACATTGAGAAGTAATAATAGGTGCAGTCGCCTTTTTTATAACACCATCTTCAATGTGCCCCCAAATTCTTAAAGGCTCTTGCTCACTTTTTTCTTCCTCACCACCAATATATGGAATAATATTGTCAATCATTTCTGGCCATTCATTAAATGTTTTACCTGCGCCAGAAATTGCTTGATAGGTAGTCGCTACTACTACTGTTGGATGAAATTCTTTTAATGCGTGTAATGCAGGTGTATAGCTTTGAATGGAACAATTCGGCTTTACAGCTACAAAACCACGTTTTGTTCCTAAACGCTTTCTTTGATATGGGATAATATCAATATGTTCAGGATTTAGTTCAGGTACAACCATAGGAACATCAGGTGTCCATCTATGGGCACTGTTATTTGATACAACTGGTACTTCTGCTTTTGCATATGCTTCTTCTATTTGTTTAATTTCTTCCTTTGTCATATCAACAGCACTAAAAACAAAATCAACTTCTAAAGAAAATTCTTCTATATCATTCACATTTTTTACAATTAAATGTTTTACTTTCTCTGGCATTGGTGTTGCCATTTTCCAACGATCCCCCACTGCTTGTTCGTATGTTTTTCCAGCAGATCTTGGGCTTGCTGCTACTAATACAACATCAAACCAAGGATGGTTTTCAAGCAAAGAAATAAACCTTTGCCCTACCATTCCAGTTCCGCCTAAAATCCCAACTCGTAACTTCTTTTCCATAATCATTCACCTCATATAATATTTTTTATTGTGGTGCCCCACAGTTGCCACAAAAGGAAGCATCGTCAGGAAGCTTTTCATGGCAAACGCTACAATAATGATAGCCATCTTCTTTTTGTTCCTTTATTGGACTAATAACTTCTTCTGATACAATGTCAGAATCATAAGTTTGATTGGTATAAGACTCATTTGCATTATTGTTAGTTTCAGATTCTTGATGTTTATTATGAAAACCGCATTTGCCACAAAATGCATCATTACTATCAACGTCAGCACCACAATTGGCACAATGGTATACGCCTTTAATATCTCTAATTTGTTGTTTGTAATGTTGAATTTTTACAAATCCTTGATTTATTTCTTTTAGTTCATTTGCAAAGCGATTGGTATCGTCATTTTTATGACTTTCATAATATTCGCGACCTATTTTCATATAGAGCGCTTTGATTTTTTCCTCTTCTGTATTTATACTTGAATGTAACTTTGTAATGGTAGCAATTTGTTTTGTTTTCTCTGCCACAGTTTTACTTCCTTTTGAAACAGTACTAGCTACTTGATCCCAAAATGCCATTATAATCATCCTCCATTCTAATTATATTTAAAAGGGTAGAAAAAGTGTCGCATAGCGACACTATAAAGAAAAAGCTTCCAGTCGGACTTGAACCGGCGACCCACGCATTACGAATGCGTTGCTCTACCAACTGAGCCATGGAAGCATATAATATGTAGATATTTTAGTATAAAAAAAAACAATTGTCAATTAATTTTTCGTCTTTCTTTATAATATACAATAGATTTTTGGAATACTCGTTTATAATTGTTTTAACATAGCTATCCTCTTGTGACCATTGATATATTTTGGCATATCATACAATAGAAACAATTATGGAGGTTTATTATGGGAGCATTTTTAGAATTACAGTCCGTTAGCTTTTCATATCATTCATTAGAGGCAGAAACATTAGCTCTTAATCATATATCATTTGAAGTCGATGAAGGGGAATTTGTTGCCATTGTAGGTCCTTCAGGCTGTGGTAAATCTACATTACTAGATTTAATTAGTGGTATGAGTAAGCCTTCTACAGGAGCCATACAGTTGCAAGGAAAATCAATTGATCATGCTACTGCTAATATCGGTTATATGCTTCAAAAAGACCACTTGTTTGAATGGAGAACAGTATATAGTAATGTGTTACTAGGATTAGAAATTAGAAAGAAAGAAACAAAAGAAACATAAAAAAAAGTGGATAAAATGTTAGATATGTATGGACTTTCTAATTTTACAAAAGCACACCCTTATGAATTATCAGGGGGAATGAGACAAAGAGCTGCACTTATTAGAACTCTTGCATTAGAGCCAGATTTGTTACTGTTAGATGAACCATTTTCTGCTTTGGATTATCAGACACGTTTAGAAG
>CALWGN010000067.1 GCA_944380055.1 uncultured Lachnospiraceae bacterium | reverse complement strand
TATAAGAACCAGAATCTGGCTCCATTTCTCCTGCTAAAATTTGGAACAATGTAGTCTTTGCTAATTCGTTAGATCCAACAAATGCAATTTTATCGTCATGATTTACTGTAAAGGAAATATTATCTAGCACCTTTACTCCATCAATTGTTTTACTTAAGTTTTCTACTGTTAACACATCATTTCCAATTTCTCTTTCTGGACGGAAATCAATGTATGGATATTTTCTTGAAGAAGGACGAATTTCATCTAACTCAATCTTTTCTAGTGCTCTCTTTCTAGATGTTGCTTGCTTAGACTTAGAAGCATTTGCAGAGAAACGTTGAATAAATTCTTGTAACTCTTTAATCTTTTCTTCTTTCTTACGATTTGCTTCCTTCATTTGCTTAATCATTAACTGGCTAGATTCATACCAGAAATCGTAGTTTCCAGAGTAAAGCTGAATTTTTGCATAGTCAATATCTGCAATATGTGTACATACTTTATTTAAGAAGTAACGGTCGTGAGATACTACAATAACTGTATTTTCAAAGTTAATTAAAAATTCTTCTAACCAACCAATAGCAGCTAAATCTAAGTGGTTTGTAGGTTCGTCCATAAGTAAGATATCTGGATTACCAAATAATGCTCTTGCAAGTAATACCTTTACCTTTTCTGCACCATCTAAGTCTTTCATTAATTTGTAATGAAGCTCTGTATCAATACCTAATCCATTTAAAAGAGTTGCCGCATCAGATTCTGCTTCCCAACCATTCATTGCCGCAAACTCACCTTCTAGTTCACTAGCACGAATACCATCTTCTTCTGTAAAATCTTCTTTTGCGTAGATAGCATCCTTTTCTTTCATAATTTCAAATAAACGAGCATTTCCCATCATAACTGTGTCAAGTACAACACAATCATCATATTTAAAGTGATCCTGCTCTAATACAGATAAACGTTGTCCTGGTGTAATAACAATGCTTCCGTTTGTTGGTTCAATCTTTCCAGATAAAATCTTTAAAAAGGTAGATTTACCAGCACCATTTGCACCAATCAATCCATAGCAGTTTCCTTCTGTAAATTTAATGTTTACATCTTCAAACAACGCTTTTTTTCCTAATCGAAGTGTAACACCATTTGCACTAATCATTATATATCCTCCTAAAATGTTATTTTACCTGTAAAAAATACTTCATCCAAAGTATAAAACAGGATAAAACATATATTTTGCTAAAACCATCACTCCTATTGTACCCAAAATCTACGATTTTGCAAGGCTTTTTTTATTTATTGCCTGTTGCAACTCTAATATACCAAATTTAGGACTTGATAAAGTTAGTACCCCTGTTTCTTCTTGTATTTGTTCTGCTACATAAGCCATAGAGCCTTGTGCTAGTAAAATTACATCTGCTTTTTCTTTCACTTGTTTTGCTTTTTCTAATAGCAAAGCTACAAATTGCTCTCTTTCTAGCCCAAATGCTCCATTCACTAATACGTCTACGGTTTCTACGTTACGACCTAATTCTCTTGCCATATGATAAATAGTATTTCTTGTCGGCTCTAACGTGGTAGATAGCGTTGCTAGTATTGCTATACGTTTTCCTTTTCTTACTGCCTCTCTACACATTTCTGTATCAATTCTTACAATAGGGACATTTATATAAGACGCTATTTGTTGCACACTATCTGCTACTTCTCCTACGGAGGAACAAACATTTAAAATAGCATCTGCTCCTTCCTTAACAGCCTCCATATATGCACAAATTAAATTTGCCGCTGCACTTGGTGTAACATAACCTACTTTTCTCGTTTCTTCTAATACTTCTGGCTTATAGAAATTTAAAATATTAATATTTTCTCCAATGGTCGTTCTAATTTCTTTTTCTATCAAATCTACTAATTCTTTTGGTGATGTTGTATACACAACTGCTATTTTCATAAACTACAATACTCCTTTTTCTTATTCTTATATCATTCATTGCTAAAAGTAGATATGAAACTTTATCATAATATTTAGGAACATTTCCCTTTTGTATATTTATATGTTTACATATTTACACATAAAATAGAAAAGAATAAACTAGACAAGTCTGCGTTAAACTCCCTCAATCCTTGAGGAACTTGTCCATAAAAGTATACACGATGCAAGTATTTGTATATTAATATATATTTATGAACAGCTTTTCTGTTGTTTTAACATTCACTTACCGCTATTTCTCTTTTATGACAAGTAAATATTAATACTTGTCCATTCCATTTTGTTTTTAGCATTTCAATTGTATTTTTTAACCGAATATCATCATAGTAAGCAAATACATCATCTAGTAAAATAGGCATTTGTCCATGCTCCCATAATAGATTGCAAGCTGCTAATCGAATAGCAAGATAAATTTGCTCTATTGTCCCTCTGCTTACTTGATGAATAGGAATTAATCGTTTTTCTGTGTTTAAGAAAATTTCTCCTCCTTGTTTAATTACAACATAGTTATATGCTTTATTTGTAATTTGGCTTACTATTTCTGAAATCTTCTCATTGAGTACATTTCCAAAAGATTGATGAATTTCTGTTTCCACCTCTTCCATTGTTTCTATAGCAAGGTTTATGGCTTCTATTTCCTTTTGAGTCTTTGCTACCTGTGTTTTTTTCTTCTCTAATTCTTCCTTCTCTTCTTCCAATTCCACAATTCTATCTTCTTTTCCTTCAATTATCCACTGTCTCTTCTTTTCTTCCTCTAGGAATTGTTCATAGCCATTTTTAGTTTGTTGCAAATAATTCATGACTTGATTTCTTTTTTCTAAAAGTTGCTGATACATAGAATCACCTAATAATTGACTCTTTACATATTGTGGAAACTCTTGGGATGAAATGGATTGCTTCGTTCCATCTTCACTATCCTGTACTTGTATATCCTCTTTATTTCTTTTTTTACCATTTATTATCCATAAAATAAATCCAACAATAAAAAGAATCACTCCACTTATGGCTGGTATAAAGATTGTCCTCAAAATATTATATAGCAGCAGATATATAGCTATACATCCAATAGCACAAACAAGAAATCCACCAATACCTGTTTTTTTCTTTTCTTTTTTCTCTTTCATACTTTTTTTATTTTCTGAATTATTTTGCTTCTCTTTTTCCATTTTCTCGGAAAATAGCTTATATGTAATATCCTCTTCTCTTTTTCCTAGCTGTTTTTCTATTTGTTCCATTTGATTGATTGCCAGTTGCTCTTTCTCTTTTGTCTCTTTCATCGCCTTTTGGCACTCATTAGATTCTTTTTTTAATTGTTCTAACTGGCTACTTGTTACTTCTAGTTGCTCTAATATTTTTACATACTCAGTATCTAACTCCTTTTCTATGGTACGCTCCAATTCCTTTTTTTGCTTTTTTAAACATTCCTTGGCACTAGCTACATTAATGGACTTGTTCTTAGTAGTAGATAAATTACTTGCATAGGCTCTTAACTCTTCTAATAATCCACTATCCGTAGTTGCTTTCATCTGTTCTATACTCATTGTATTAACATAGCTTGTTTCTGTTAAGCCACCTAATATTTTCTTTAGATTCTCCTCTGCTGGCTCTAAATAGGTTCCATTTGTTTCGTCAATTAGGCGTACATATTTATTTGTTTTTAAAAAACTTCGTTCAATTCGATATATAATACCATTTTGCTTAAATCTAAGCTTTCCTTCATATCCACCTTGATTCTCCCATGGCTCATATTTTGTATATATATCATTTTTACTTCTCCCTCTTGCCCTTTCAATACCAAATAACATTCCTTTTATAAAAGTATGAATAGTTGATTTTCCCATTTCATTTTCCCCATAAATAATGTTAATACCAGGGTGAAAAACTACTTTTTTATTATGAAATTTCCCAAAATGGGTAAGCTCTGCTTCTAAAAAAATCATATGTTTTTCCTCTTTAACTAAAGTTTATTTCTATTCCAATTTACTGATATATAAATATATACATATATTTGTTTATTTGTATACATTTATGTTTCTCTATTTGACATGAAATATTTTAATCATTATTAAGTAGTGCCAATAAACCATATTCCATTGCCTTTTCTGAATGATTTTTCTCTTTCATTTTTTGTATGAAAAGACCAATAGCATTATCTTTATTTTCTTCTAGTAATTCATCAATATTAAGAGACAATTTTGTTTCATCTACTACCTCTATAATATTCCCTATTCCGTCTAAAAAGTCTTTTGTCCATGTAACACCCTGTATCTTTTCTCCTACAACAGTAATACGATATATATTGTTTACTCCATTTGTTTCTATAATCTTTTTTATGCCATTTCTAAATGCTATTTGAGTTGTATGTTCATTTATTTTCACTTGAAGAGAAATATATTCTCGCTTTGCTATTGGAATGAAGCTAATTCGTGTTCCATTCTCATCAATACTTCCTTTAATATATCCATGTTTGCCCGTTTCTGTAATATTCAATGGCTCAAGAGAACCTGCATAGGCTATTTTACTAGCTACTACACCTGTTTCCTTTGCAAATAAATATGGCTTGTGAATATGTCCTAATGCTACATAATCAAATCCTTTTGCTACTACACGATTATAATTGATTGGAATGTGAGTTTTATCTCCTCCATGAGCAAGAAGAATATTGTATCTATCCTTTACTATGATGTTTTTATCAATATCATCATAATCGCTATCTAGTATTTCCTTTTCCCAGTAAGAAAATCCCCATACTCTTGTATTTATTTCTGGGATATCCACATAGGATAATTGCTTTTCTCCAAGAAATGTTACATTTTCACTCCATGCTATGGTTTTATAACCACTATCTTTCTTTATATAGTCATGATTTCCCGCGATAAATACAACCTTTGTGTGGGTTAAAGAGGAAAATAAATAAGATACTTCTAAAAGCTCTCTCTTTAATGGTTGTCTATGAAATAAATCTCCTGCAATTAAAAGAATGTCTATCTTTTCTTTTTCACATTGTTCTATAACTGCTTGAAATGTATGCCACAGTTCCTTTGCTCGTTTTTCACTCCAAGCCATTCCTTTATCTGGTATCATTCCTAAATGGATATCTGCAATATGTATAAATTTCAACTTATCACCGCCTTGTTTATTTTCATCTACTTATTTTCTATACAATCACTAGAGAATAGAAGAAACACAAATATTTTCTATTTCTCTTTCTCACTACTAAAAAACTTCTCTTTTATTAATGAAAGCTGTTCTTTAGATATATTTGTAATACTCATAATCATTTCATCAGTAAAATTTTTTGAAATCATATTAAACACTACTTCTTGTCTATTAATTTCAATTCCTTTCTCAATTCCTTTTTCAATTCCTTTTTCAATTCCTTTATTCATTACTCCTGCACTTAAGTTACACATCTCTTCCACCATCCTTTCCATTTCTTGATCAAGTGTAATATCAATATGTTCTTCTATTAACTTAATTTTAGTTTCCGCGTTTAATTCAGGAGAGAATAGCCCATCAAGAAATTCTATAAATTGATTTTCTTCTCCCTTTTTCATATGATTAGGATCTAATCTTATTATGATAACTTTTAGTAAATCATAGTATTCTTTTGACTCTACTACATGACCAAAGCATTGCTTTTCTGTAATTTCATATTCTGTAATTGTTTTTTCTCTTGACTTTGATGGATTAGTGCAAATCCAAATAGAGTATACTTTTTTAATATTCTGATAATGTGTGCTTTAAAAAAATTATAGTTTCTTATTACATATTATATCAAAAATCCCTTATAAAATCAATTTTTGCATAGATTTTTTAGAACAAATGTTTGTTTTTTAATCAAGAAATTTCGACAATTTCCTATAGATATATCCTATAGCAGAACAAAGCGGACAAGTAAACCTCTAGCTCCCTAAATCTCTCAATCCTTGAAAGACTTGCTCCGGTTTGAACATCGATGTACATTCTCCCATAAGTTTTTATGATATAGAAGAGTGAGAACATTCCTATATTATAAATATTATAAAGAAAAGGCTATGCACTAAGTACACAGCCTCTTTTTCTAATCTTTTCTATTTTTATAACTCACAGTTATTTACTGTTCTTGGGAAAGGAATCACATCTCTAATGTTGCTCATACCTGTTAAATACATAACGCAACGTTCAAATCCTAAACCAAATCCAGCATGACGAGCAGAACCATACTTACGTAAGTCTAAATAGAAACCATAGTCTTCTTTTTCAAGCCCCATTTCTTCCATACGCTTTACTAACTTATCGTAATCGTCTTCTCTTTGACTTCCTCCAATAATTTCACCAATTCCTGGAACTAAACAGTCCATCGCTGCGACTGTCTTGTTGTCTTCATTCATCTTCATGTAGAATGCCTTAATATCCTTTGGATAATCAGTTACAAACACTGGACGTTTGAAAATTTGTTCTGTTAAATAACGTTCATGTTCTGTTTGTAAATCACATCCCCAAGATACTTTATATTCAAATGCATCATTATGTTCTTCTAATAACTTAATTGCTTCTGTATAAGTTACACGACCAAATTCTGCATTTACCACACCATTTAGACGTTCTAATAACCCCTTATCTACAAATTGGTTAAAGAAGTTCATTTCTTCTGGAGCATTTTCTAACACATAAGTGATGATATATTTTAACATATCTTCTGCAACATCCATATTATCTTGTAAGTCAGCAAATACCATTTCTGGTTCAATCATCCAAAACTCTGCTGCATGTCTTGTTGTATTAGAGTTTTCTGCACGGAATGTTGGTCCAAATGTGTAAATATTTCTAAATGCCATAGCATAAGTTTCACCATTTAATTGACCACTTACTGTAAGGTTTGTTTCCTTACCAAAGAAATCCTTAGAAGAATCTACGGTTCCATCTTCTGTCTTTGGTAAATTATCCATATCTAAAGTAGTAACTCTAAACATTTCTCCTGCACCTTCACAGTCGCTTCCTGTGATGATTGGAGTATGAACATATACAAATCCTCTTTCTTGGAAATATTGATGGATTGCATATGCAATTAAAGAACGTACACGAAATACTGCTTGGAATGTATTTGTTCTTGGTCTTAAATGAGAAATTGTTCTTAAGTATTCAAAGCTATGTCTTTTCTTTTGAAGTGGATAATCAGATGCAGATGCTCCCTCTACCACTACTTCTGTTGCTTGAATTTCAAATGGTTGCTTTGCTTGTGGAGTAGCTACTAATGTACCTTTTACAATTAATGCAGCTCCTATATTACATTTTGAAATTTCCGCAAAGTTTTCCATTGTATCATGATATACTACTTGTAATGTTTGAAAACAAGTCCCATCATTTAATACAATAAAGCCAAATGTCTTAGAATCTCTAATACTACGAATCCATCCACCTACTTCTACTTCTTTTCCAATGTAGGCTTCTGTATTCTTAAATAAGTCTTTAATATGAACTAATTTCATAATGCCCTCACTTCCTATCTTGTAAAACAAGATTTTTCTGTCACAATATAGTTTATCCATTATTGTACCCTTTTTTTCCCTTTTATGCAAATAGTTTTTTCCTTTATATAACGAAAAAACAGATAAGTACCATAACTACTAAGAAAAACGGTATAGCCACAAATGACTATACCGTAACTCACTTAATATTCCACTCTGTTCTTTTTATTTACTTATGGAAAATCCACATCTTGGTTCTAAAGAAAATTTTATCCTTACAACTTTTACTTCGTTTTAGATATACTTTTTTATATTAATGTTTCTTAAAAATTATGTGCTCATATTTTTTGAGTACTACTATGAATAAACTTCCTAATATTCCTACAGCAATAACTTCACCAATTCCAACTGTTAACATTAAATAAGGAATAATCGCTGTTTCTCCATATACAAAACGTAATACCCAAGGTACAATAATTGTATTTGCAAGAATTGGTGGAAGAATTACTCCCAGCTTATATTTTCTTAAATACAAGCTTCCCATTGCCCCGATTAATGTTGCTAAACTTCCAAACAACACATCATAAAATGGTGCTCCTCCTAAAAAATTTCCAATAAAGCAACCAACAAATAATCCTGGTACCGCTGCTGGCGTAAACATTGGCAATACGCACAATACCTCTGCAACTCTTACTTGAATTGGTCCAAAACTAATTGGCTGAAATATAAATGTAAGTAAAATATATAATGCAGCTATTACTCCACCATATATCATAAGTATAACTGAGCTATTTTTCTTTGTCATATCTTTTTCCTCCTTCTTATATAATACAACTCTATATATTTATCATTAACCATTTAGAATTGCAAGGGAATTTTCAATATTTGCACTTTTTTTAGTGAATCTCCTAATTTTATTATATTCTTTTTCTCCTCCTTGACATCTCCTTCTAAAAGTGCTATTCTACATTTAGACAATTCCTAGTGTTTTAGTAGGAATAAAAAATAAACAAAGAAGAGGGGCGATTTCTTTGAAGCTATCCAGTAAAGGACGCTATGGCTTAAGAGCTATCGTTGACCTTGCCTTACACAGCCAAAACGAACCTGTTTCTATTAAAAGTATCTCAAAGAGACAAGATATTTCAGAGCGATATTTAGAACAGATTATTGGCAAATTAAAAAAAGCAGGTATTGTTGAAAGTATTCGCGGTGCTTCAGGTGGTTATCATCTTGCTAGACCAGCTACTGATATTTCTGTTGGTGACATCCTTCGATGCTTAGAAGGCGATTTGTCCGTTGTTAATTGTCCAGAAGTCAATGAAACAAAATGCGAATCTTCCCACCTTTGCGTAACTAAATATGTTTGGCAAAAGGTAAACATAGGAATACAAGATACCATTAACCACATATATTTAAGTGAACTTGTTGAGCAAGGCCAACAATTACTAGATAACCAACAATAATTTTTATAAATTTATAAAATATGACACATTTTCGTCAATAAAAGTGAGGTAAAAATGAAAAATTTAATTTATTTAGATCATGCAGCTACCACATCTACTCTTCCTGAAGTAGTAGATGCTATGTTACCATATTTCTCTGCACATTACGGAAATCCATCTTCTGTATATGATTTTGCACAACAAAGCAAACATGCAGTACAACAAACAAGAACTACCATCGCCAATGCTTTAGGATGCCCAGATAAGGACATTTACTTTACAGCAGGTGGTACAGAAGCAGATAACTGGGCAATTAAAGAAACTGCCCATGCATATAGAAGCAAAGGAAACCACATTATTACAACAAAAATTGAGCACCACGCAGTACTTCATACTTGTGAGTATTTAGAAAAGAACGGATTTGAAGTTACTTATCTTGATGTAAATGAAGATGGTATTGTAACACCAGAAAGCTTAGAAAAAGCAATGAGACCAGATACCATTCTTGTAAGCATTATGTTTGCAAACAACGAAATTGGTACTATCCAACCAATTAAAGAACTAGGAGAAATTGCTCATAAGCATGGTGCACTTTTCCATACAGATGCAGTTCAAGCATTTTGTCAAGTGCCAATTAATGTAAAAGAAATGAACATTGATATGTTAAGTGCCAGTGGACACAAATTAGGTGGTCCAAAAGGAATTGGTTTCTTATATATTCGTACAGGAATTAAAATTGGGCCATTAATTCATGGTGGAGCTCAAGAAAGACGTAGACGTGCAGGAACTGAAAATGTTCCAGGTATCGTTGGTCTTGGTAAGGCAGTAGAGATTAGCCTTGCTACTATGGAAGAACGTGCAAAGAAAGAAAGCGAACTTCGTGATTATATGATGGATCGCATTTTAGCAGAAATTCCATTTACTCGTATAAACGGAAGCCGTAAGCATCGCTTACCTAACAACATTAACTTTAGTTTCCAATTTATTGAAGGAGAATCTCTCCTTATTATGCTTGATATGGAAGGAATTTGTGCATCTAGTGGTTCTGCTTGTACTTCTGGTTCATTAGATCCATCTCATGTACTATTAGCCATTGGCTTACCACATGAAATTGCACACGGTTCTTTACGTTTAACATTAGGAAACGAAAATACAAAAGAAGAAATTGATTTTGTTATTGAACAACTTAAGAAAATTGTAGGACGACTAAGAGAAATGTCTCCTCTATATGAAGACTATATGAAGAAAGGAAATAAATAATTATGTATAGCGAAAAAGTAATGGATCATTTCCAAAATCCTCGTAATGTAGGTGAAATTGAAAATGCAAGTGGAGTAGGAACAGTTGGTAACGCAAAATGTGGTGACATTATGCGTATGTACTTAGATATTGATGAGAATCACGTAATTCGTGAAGCAAGATTTAAAACATTTGGTTGCGGTGCTGCTGTTGCAACAAGTTCTATGGCAACAGAATTAGTAACTGGCTTAACTGTTGAAGAAGCATTAAAAGTTACAAATAAAGCGGTTATGGAAGCATTAGACGGACTTCCACCAGTAAAGGTTCACTGCTCTTTATTAGCAGAAGAAGCAATCCATGCAGCTTTATGGGATTATGCTGAAAAGAATCATTTAAAAATCGAAGGACTTGAAAGACCTAAGACAGATATTTCTGAACATGAAGAAGAGGAAGAATGGTAGAATTCACCTTATAAAAAAGAAGCTGTGAACTAATTTTTTAGTACACAACTTCTTTTTTTATGGGATTATTTATTCTTCTAAATATGCTTTTAATTCTTCTACTAACTTATAAACAGTTGTTCCTGGTGCATATTGAGATGGCTTACCTTCTTCCTCATTAAAGTGTGCCATTCTACGCTTTGCATATTTTATTGCTGTATCTATTCCTCCAATTTCCTCTAATATATTATAAATATCTTCATAATTTTTTTCATATTTTCCATTTTTTAAAGAATATTTATAAAATAACTGATCTAACTTTTTATTCCATTCACTTCTATGCAAATCTGAATCACTGTAATTAAAGTGAAGATATATCCAGTACTCAAAGCATTGGTTACTCCAGGCTATCTTATAACCTTTTTCACTTCCTATTTTAATAGCCTCGTCGAAATCATTAAAATCATCCTTGTCAAATACAATCCATATATTTTGATATATAATTTTTGCTCTACTTACTATTTCATCAGCTATTTCAATTAATTTACCTGTAGAACTCCCTTCACCATGAATTTTTATGGTAGGTACTTCCATTACACTAACCATACCCCCTATATTCTTTTCTATTTTCTTTTTTATCCCTTGAAAATAGAATGGTTCTGTTCTTTCTCCTTCTGTGACTATAAGATACGAATTTATCTTTGGTTGTTTGTATTCTGACTTTCTTTGCTTTCGTTCTTTTTTTCTCTTTTTAAATAAATCATCTGTCCCCACCTATTCACCTTCTCTCATTTGAAAATCCCCAAGTAGTGGAATTCCTCCGTACACTCCTGCCAAATAATCCTTTTCAAAAGAAGCATCAGACCTTATTTTAAAATCGGATAATGCTACTAACTCTGAATATCCATATTTGTCCTTTTGTACAAACCAAATTTGGTCTCTTCTAAAAAACTTTTTATCTAATAATGTAGTGTCATGTGTAGTATATACTAACTGTGCTTTTGAAGTTTTATCATAAAATAAATCAACGATAAACTTTAAAAGTAATGGATGTAATTTTACATTTAACTCATCCACAAACATAACTTGATTATTTAAAATTGCAATCCTTGCATATATATATATATTAATACTTTTTATCGTACCTTGTGATTCACCAAATAGGTTCATCTTATATGCAATGCCATCCTGACCGATATGAGTTGTAATAAAAGTAATTTCATTTTCATTATTTTCATATTCTATATTCTTAATTCCTGTATCAATAGCAATCAAAAATTTTACTAAATTTTCTCTCTCTTCATCAATAATCATAGGCAAAAACTTTTCTAAGAAATCCACGCTCTCAAAAATATCAGTATCTATGATTAAAATATTAGTAATTGCTTCATAAACTTTTTTAAAAACATCATTTTTTAATTTTAATTTATTAAAAAATGATAAAATCAATGTTTCTGACGGAATTTGTTCCTTATAAATATCACATTCCTTTCTAACAGAAGCACCAAATTCAACTTTATTCATATATCTCTCAAAAATAGTTGAATTTCGGCTTGTATTCAAGTTTTTTCGATACATCCATTCACTAACAATATTTTCTTCATTATATTCAAATCCATATTTATACTCGTATTCATCGATTACTTTTATAATTTCAAACTCAGTATTTTCTTTTTTCTTTTCAAATAAAAATGGATTATAATATTTTCTTATAGCTGTCAATCCTTCACTATCTACATTATTAAGTGACTCTTTAACAATTCTTTGAAAATATTCCATTGCCAGATAAAGATTAGACTTTCCGCTTGCATTTGCACCATATATAGCTGCTACTCTTAATAATTTTTCTTTTTTATTATATGGAATTAAATTATATTCATGCTCTTTATAAGCATTAATAGCAGTCATATCTAATACGGTTTCCTCCTTAAAGGATAATATATTTTTTAACATAAATTGAATTAACATCTTCTATTCCTCCATATTATATAATATACCTATTTTTTATATATGATGTCAATATTTTTGAGATTTTTTCACATTTTTCTTTTTATAACTCTTATAGTTTCTATATACATATTCTATAATATAAATTTTTACCATGCTAATGTTCTACTATGTATGTTATATTATATCAATGTTATATTTACACAAAAAATAGCTCTTGAAAATACTAAGAGAAAGACCTAAGACAGATATTTCTGAACACGAAGAAGAAGAAGGGTAAAATTCACATAATTTTATCCCTATAATATTTATTCCAATTTTACAAAAGGCCCTCAGTAGTCTTCCTACTGAGAGCCGCTCTTTGTTTCTTTTCCTATTGATTTATTTTTCAATAGTTCCAATTATATTGCTTTTATCTACTGTCAACCATCCACAAGAGTTACATCTTCTATTACACTATTTTCACCTATTGTTTCAAATAGGCTTTTGTCTAATCCTTCTATTACATATCCATATGTGTACGTATTACCATTCACATCTACTTGATATGTTTTTGACTCATAATTCATATAGTTTGCAGTAATACTATCTTCAAATACATAACCACTAATATCTTCCTCTTGTTTGGTGTATGCTACTTTTCCTTGAATAAAGGAAATATCAGCACTTTGTACAAATGTGTACATTTGTATACTTCCATCTGAAAAAGCAACTCCATCTTTTATATTAAGAAGCTGTCTTGGGGAACGAATGATATAGGTATCTTGCGTTTCCCCAACTCTTCTTACTGTGTCTGCATATAATGGTTGGAATGAAAAAGTTTGTGAAACAGTTTCATAAAGCCGTTGACTTAATTGTACGTCAATGGGTAAATTGTTATCCGTAGTATTTAGATTTGTAATTGCCCTATCTAAGTCAAGATAATATGCTGTAAAATCTTCTAATCCACCGATTTGTACACCTACCTTATTGGATTCTTCTACATTCACTGTATCTAATCCATTATAAGTTACAGAAATTCCATTGGTTGAAGCCTTATTGGAAAGCAGAATCATATAACCTTCTTCTGACACATATTTTCCAGTTTCCTCTAATAAACCATTGGTAACTTCATATCCTTTTGTACTAATTTTTACTAGTTCTCTATTAGTTCCATCTGTACTAACTTCTGATACATAACCATCATAATAATATGCTCCATCTACTATTTCATAGTAAATAAGTCCTAAATGAGTAGATATTGTCTCAGATTTCTTTGGCCAATCACCCCAGAATT
>CALWGN010000066.1 GCA_944380055.1 uncultured Lachnospiraceae bacterium | reverse complement strand
TGGTACAACACCTAATCACATAAAACTGCTTGTAGATACTTGTAAGGATATTCCATTAAAACCAATTGATAAAAAGGACACTACAATCGTGTCTTCCTATGCAAGAGCCGTTATTATAGGGCAAGAGCCAGTGTTAGTAGGAGAACGCATCAATCCAACAGGAAAAGCGAAATTTAAACAAGCATTAAAAGAAAATAATTTAGAATATATACTTCGAGAAGGGTTAACACAGCAAGAAAATGGAGCCCATATTTTAGATGTAAATGTGGGACTTCCTGGTATAGATGAAGCGGGGATGATGGAACAAGTAATTCCAGAATTGCAAAGCATTTTGGATTTGCCATTACAAATAGATACATCTAATATTGATGCTATGGAACGAGCTCTTAGAATTTACAATGGAAAACCACTGATTAATTCTGTTAATGGAAAAAAAGAAGTAATGGAAGCAATTTTTCCTTTAGTAAAAAAATATGGTGGAGATGTAATTGGCCTTGCTTTAGATGAAGATGGCATTCCAGAAACAGCTGATGGGCGTATTCAAGTGGCAAAGAAAATATATGAAACAGCAAAAACTTATGGAATTGATAAAAAAGATATAATCATTGATGCATTAGCCATGACTATAAGTTCTGATACATCTTCTGCAAAGATTACATTAGAAACTTTAAGACGTATTCGCGATGAATTACATGGGAAAAGTACATTAGGTGTATCTAATATTTCCTTTGGATTGCCACAAAGAAGCATTATAAATGCTAATTTCTTTACAATGGCAATGCATAGTGGGCTAAATGTAGCTATTATGAATCCAAATTCAGATGCTATGATGCAATCTTATTATTCCTACTTAGCACTTATGGATATGGATGAACAATGTAACAATTATATTTCTCATTATGCAGGAATAAAAGATGCTCAAATAACTGCAACAAATGTTGATATATCTTTAAGTGAAAGTATTGAAAAAGGATTAAAAGATAGAGCTTTTGAAGCTACAAAACAACTGCTACAAACTATTAAGCCACTGGATATTATTAGTAATGAACTTGTTCCAGCACTTGACCGTGTAGGAAAAGGCTTTGAGAAGGGAACTGTCTTTTTACCGCAGCTTCTTATGAGTGCAGAAGCAGCAAAATCAGCTTTTGAAGTTATAAAAACTGAATTGGCAAAGTCCGGACAAACCAGGGAGAAAAAGGGTAAAATTATTTTAGCAACAGTAAAAGGCGATATTCACGATATTGGAAAAAATATTGTAAAAGTATTATTAGAAAATTATAGTTATGATGTAATTGATTTAGGAAAAGATGTTTCACCAGAAGTTATTGTAGAAACGGCCATAAGAGAAAATGTTTTTCTTGTTGGGCTAAGTGCTTTAATGACAACAACAGTAGTAAATATGGAAGAAACTATTAAACTACTAAAAACAGAGAAACCAGATTGTAAAATTATGGTAGGTGGTGCAGTTCTAACAAAAGATTATGCAGAAGCCATTGGTGCAGATTTTTATGGTAAAGATGCTATGGCAAGTGTAAATTATGCCGAAAGTTTACATTTATCTATCTAGAGTATATTAAAGAAATAATAAATGAAACAGATATATAATATTTTTAGACAAATCAAATAATAATGATGAATAAATCTTTTTAATTTAAAAAAATACAATAAAAACAGAATTTTTCAGTAGACAATATTCCTGAACTTTTTTATAATATGCAAGTAAATAATTACATAGTAAATAATTACACAAAAGAAAAAGTAAGGGAGAGTAAAAGATGTCACAATTTAATGATTTTTCAAAAGATGAAACAACTAAATTTACTGCAAAAAATGATAATAATTATGAATATGAACAAAAACCTACAAATACTCTTGATAATGTAGTCTTACAACCAGTGAATTGGCCATTAGGTATTATAGGAGCATTGGCAGGAATTATTCTTGGGATAGTATTATGGGTTATCATTTATCAGGCTGGTTATATTGCCGGTATCTGCGGATTTGCTACTGTATTCTTTAGTATTAAAGGCTTTCAAATATTAGGAAAAAGATTAACTAAGTCAGCTTTTTGGTTATGTATTGTATTATCTTTCTTCTCTTTATTATTAGCAGAAGGAATTTGTATTGTCTTGAAAGTACATAAACTATACACAGCATACGGAGTTAATTTATCTTTCTCAGAATTAATAAGTGAAAGTATTGCACTTCTTCAATATGAAGAAATTGCTAGTGGAATTAGAAGTGATTTACTATTTGGTTATATACTTATGCTTGTTGCTAGCTTTTCATCTATTAAAAACATATTTAAAAATATACCATCAGAACAGTAAAAAAATAGTCACTAACAATTATAAGGTTATTGCAGTAATAAAAGTTTTATTTTATATTGCAATAACCTTTTTTCATAAAAAATCAAAAATAACCTATACTATGGAAAGAAACGTTGTTTCTTTTGAAATCTTATTTCATTTTATAATAGTAAGTTTAGAAAGGAAAATAGTATGGGAAATAAAGAAGAAAATAGAGAAAAAGAAAAAATGCAAGATGATAGAATTGAAGAAATGGGACAAATTACATTAGAAGAAAATGATAATAAGTACAAAATCCATCTACTTTCTGTTATCGGAGAAATAGAAGGTCATGAATGTCTTTCTTCCAATTCAAAATCAACAAAATATGAGCATGTATTACCACAACTAGCTTCCATTGAAGATAATAAAGATATTGATGGATTGCTTGTATTAATTAATACAGTAGGTGGAGATGTAGAGGCAGGGCTTGCTATTTCAGAAATGATTGCTTCTTTAAGTATTCCTACTGTTTCTTTAGTTCTTGGTGGTAGCCATTCTATTGGAGTTCCACTTGCTACCTCTACAGATTATTCTTTTATTGTTCCGACTGCCACAATGATGATTCACCCAGTACGAATGAATGGAACAGTAATTGGAGTACGACAAAGTTATGATTATTTCAAACGAATTCAAGATAGAATCGTAAGTTTTATTATTAATCATTCGAATATTAAAGAAGAAGATTTGTTGCGATTTATGCTTGATACAGAAACTCTAACACGAGATGTAGGCTCTATTCTAGTTGGAAAAGAAGCAGTAGATGCTGGAAGTATTAATGAGATTGGAGGAATTAAGGAAGCATTGCAGAAACTATATGACATGATTGAAAATAATCAAAATTAATGTTATAATTTTTTCTAGTCTAAAAAGATTATATTTATGCTATAATGAATATAGAATATTTGTTTTATAAAGGAAATAGCTAAAAATACGCTATTTCCTTAAAAACAGTATTTCACCAAATATATTTCTTTTATTGTAATAAAAATTATTAGGGAGATTAAAATGGCTGCAACGAAACAATCAACACCATCTACTCGAAGTAATACAAGAAAACGTACTACAGGAACAAGGAGTAGTTCATCTACATCTAGTAAAAAAAGAGCTAGTGGTCAGAAAAATAGAGTAACAAAAAAGACTACTACAAAAAAGAGTACATATGAATTTCCATTAAAGAGAGAAATAACAGTATTAGGTACACTTGCCCTTTGTATATTACTTTTTGTTAGTAATTTTTCTTTATTTGGAGATACGTTAACATGGTTAAAAAGTATTAATTTAGGAATCTTTGGTATTATTGGATATATTTTTCCAATTATTCTTTTTGTTAGTATTTGTTTTTTAATTGCCAACGCTGGCAATTTTAGAGCAAAAGTTAAAGTCTTTGGAGTATTTTTAATGCTAATTTCTGCTTGTACACTTGCAAATGTATTTGCCAATGCTTATTCTTCAGAAAATACCATTATTAGCTACTATAAAATGTCTACCAATGGTTTTGGCG
>CALWGN010000065.1 GCA_944380055.1 uncultured Lachnospiraceae bacterium | reverse complement strand
AGAAAATACACAAACTAATGGAAAATAAATGAAAAAAGCGTAAATAATATATTGATTTCTTTAGTCTTTTCCTTTATAATCTAATATGTTCTTTAAATTAACTATGTAGGTAATATTTCTTTCATTTTAAATATACATGATTTAAATAGTATAGGATGAAGGTTAGTTGATTTAATGTAAACTAATGATAATTAAAAGAGGAGAGGTATATGGAGTCTACTAATTCAATAAGTGAACATTATGATGAAATAGAAATAGATTTAAAAGGAATATTTCTAAAAGTAAGAAATTATTGGTATATTGTATTAATAGGAATGATTGTAGGTATATTAATTGGTGTAATATATAAAGTAGTATCACCTCCTCAATACAATGCATCAGCTATGATCTATTTAAGGGGCGCGAGTGCTTCTGTTTCTTTACAAGATTTACAGATTGGATCAGAGTTAACAAAGGACTATGAAGTAATTTTAAAAAGTAGACCAAATCTAGAAAAGGTAATTGATGAGCTAGGTTTAGACTATACAGTTGAAGAACTAGAAAAAATAATTACTATTGAAAATCTTACAGACACAAGAATTTTAAAGGTTACAGTAGTAACAGATCAGCCTAGTTTATCTAGAGATATTGCCAATGAAGTTGTAGATTTTGGTATGGATAGTATTCGAGAAATAGAATCTCAAGAGCCATATGTAGTAGAAAAGGCTGTTATAGATGATACTGATATGTCAATTTCTTTATTATTATTAATTGTTATTGGAGCAATTGCAGGAATTGCATTGACTATTTTAGCAATTTCAGCAAAATTTGTTTTAAGCAGTAACATTCAATCAGTAGAAGATGTAGAAAAAGTATTAGATATACCAGTGCTATCTGTTATTGTAGATGATAAAGCCTTATTTTATGCAAAAAAATAAGAGTAGGAGGGTAACATGGCAAAAAGTGTATTAGAATGTCGTACAGCCAAAGTTAAAAAAAGTCCTGGTGTAGTTGAGGCATATAAAACATTAAGAACAAATCTTTTATATACAGAGAATGTGAAAGTAATTACTATTACAAGTACAGTTCCAAATGAAGGGAAAACTACAACAGCATATCATTTAGCAGAAACATTTGCTAATATGGGGAAGAAAGTATTGCTAATTGATTGTGATTTAAGAAGAGGTTCATTGAAAAATCATTTTGCTGTTAAAGGTAGAGTTGTAGGATTAAGTGAGGCTCTTACTAAACAAGCAGCAGATATTATTCATAATACAGATGTTCCAAATTTAGATGTAATTTTATCAGGTAAGGTGCCACCAAATCCATCAGAATTATTGATGGGAAAAATGTTTGAAAATATTGTTAATCAAGCAAGAGAGTCTTATGATTACATTATAATTGACACACCTCCAGTTAAAGTTGCCATGGACTCAGCAATTGTTGGAAGAGTTTCTGATGGTGTTATGTTAGTAATTAGAAATGATTTTACTAATCGTAATGTTATAAAGAGAGCAAAGTTAGAGCTAGAACGAAACAATATTAGAGTTATAGGTGCAGTATTAACACGAGTAAATAAGAGCCAAATCGATTATGGAAGCTATGGATACTACAAATACTACTAAAAGAAAAAAAAGAAAAAGAAATATTTTTGTTATTTTAACGATTATACCTTTGCTTATCTGTATTGGTGTTGGGATTTTTCTAATTGTTACAAAAGAAAAGCCCAATGCACATAATGATATAGAAGAAAATGATTATCATAAAATTATATACAATGATAATGAATATAAGTATAATACATCCATTATATCTATTCTATTGTTAGGGATAGATACAACGGACGATAGTAAGCAAGGTCAGGCAGATACTATTCAGTTATTATTATTAAATCGAGAAACAGAAACAATACAAGTGATTGCCCTTTCAAGAGATATTATGACTGAAATTAGAATGTTTGATATATCGAGAAATGACCTGGGTTGGAATAGACAACATTTGGCATTAGCATATTCCTACGGGGATACAAAAGCTACAGGATGTATTTTGATGAATCAAGCGGTATCAAGATTATTATATAATATTCCAATTAATTACTATGGTGCTATAGATTTAACTATGCTATCTCAAATACATAATGTTGTAGGAGAGTTAGATGTAATCGTTCCAAATGATTCCCTAGTAGATATAGATGAATCTTGGCAAAAAGGAACGACAGTTACTTTAACAAATACTAATGTAGAAAAGTTTTTAAGAAAAAGAGATATAGCACAAAAATTTTCTAATAATGACCGAATGGAAAGACACGAAGCTTATTTAACAGCGTATTTTGAGAAAATTAAAGAAATGCTGCAAAATGATTTTGACAAAACGCTGGAAAAGTTGTATGATGCAAGTAAGAGTATGACTACAAACATTACTCTGAAAGATATACAAGTTTTTGCTGAAATGGCATTAACTTACCAATTTGACCCTGAAAATGACTACTATATTTTAGAAGGGGAGAATGTTTCCGGAGCCTTTCATGATGAATTTGAAGTGGATCAAGATTATCTAAAATCATTGGTAGTCGAACTATTCTATGATAAGGAGGAAGAAAGATGAAGAAATTACTAAAGGGTTTATTAGTTAGTATGGTTGTTGCATGTTTAGGAACAACAGCTGTATTAGCAGATGGAAGTATCACAGTAACTGGTACTCCAAGTCAAGAAGTAACTGTTAACGGACAAAAGGTTGAAGGTGCTAAGGTTGCATTCTCAGATGAGATGACAGATGTACCAGAAGAAACAAAGGCTCTTGTTGAAGAATTAAACAAGGGACAAGACCTTGCAACTGTTTTAGCAGATGCTAAGTTTGAAACAGAAGTAGACTTAGCAGGATACGCTATGTTAACAAAGATGCAAGATTTAACAGCTGTTGACAAAGATGGTAACCCATTAAAGAATGTAACAGTATCTTGGGAAGTTCCAAACTTAACATCTAATGCTGGAAGTGTTTTAGTATTACACTTTAGCACAGAACGTCAAGTATGGGAAGTAATTACTCCAGATAAGGTTGATGGTACAACTGTAACAGCTACTTTTGCTGATTTATCTCCAGTAACTGTTATCTACAAGACAACAACAACTGGAACAGGTGACGATACAACAACAGGTGGTAGCACAAATGTACCAACTGGAGACAACTCTGCAGTTGGATTCTACGTAGCACTTGCAGCAGCTGCTGTATGTGTTGGTGGATTTGTTGTTTACAGAACTAAGAGAGAATTCTAATTATTAATAGTATTGCTTTGACAGTATTATTTTAAGGATTCTTAGAATTGTTCATGTACTTATAGTACGAATTTCAAACACATATAAGCCCTATATGGTAGGATTTAATTTCTATCATATAGGGCTTTAATAATTTTATATTATTGAGAATGCAGGGCCTTAGGAGAGTGGCAATGGATTAGATTCTACCATTATCACTTTATACGTAAGGCCTTAATATTTTGTGATAATGTTCTAAATACATTTCTTTTCTTACTGTTAGGAATAATAATATCTTCATTTTTTAATATTTTCATTGGATTTTTATAAAACATTACGTTTAAATATTCTAAGTCATATCCTTTTTTTACTAATGATTTATAAGCGTCTTTTAAGTTTGGGCTTCGAAAGCCATCACTGCTATGTGTATCAGTAGCAATTACATGAACAAGATTATTATCAAGAAGAGCAATACTATTTTCATAAAGCTGTTCATTTCCTCTTTGTAGAAAACTAGTTGTATTCATTTGTATAACACACCCAAGATTAATTAAGTATTGAATATAATCTAAATCAATTGGTTGTAAAAAATATCGTTCCGCGTGGGCGACAATTGGCTTATATCCAGCATCAATTACTTGATAAATATAGTTTTCAAAGTTTTCCATAAAAGAGCGACTACTGGAAAGCGTTCTTACATTGTATTCACATAAAAGATAAGTTGTATTTTCAAAAGGAATAAATAACTTGTTGGAAACTTGTTCATAAGTATCCTCTGTTAACATTAGTTCACAACCTTCAGCAATTAAAATATCATAATTTTTTGCCATAATCTTTAATTGTTGTATTCTTTTTTTATAGTTTACAATATCGTTGTTTGTGTGGGTACCAGAAAAAATATGTGGGGTTGCAACAAGGGCAACAACATTATTTTCTTTTGCTTTTTTTAGAGTTTCTTTTGCCTCTTCTTCAGAAGAAACTCCATCGTCTATCCCCCAAGCATAATGACCATGTATGTCAATAAATTTCACAATATCACCTCATTTTTTATAATTAGAGTATTATATAAATCATTATTACTATAGCATAAAAAGGAAAAATACTCTATAACAAACAATACAATTTTTGTATTAGGAACATATGGTGTTTTTTCGCATATACTATATAGAATAAGGAATAGAAAGGAATATATAATGAAGAAATTTAAATTTTTTCCAATAGTAAAAAAAGAGGATGAAGATAATTTAGTGAAAAAAAACTCAATAGAAGAAAATATATTTACTAGTAAAAATTGCAAGTGTGGATGTCATTGTTCAAATAGATGCTGTATTGGACCAACAGGACCAACGGGAGCAACAGGAGCAACAGGAGCGACAGGAGCAACAGGAGCGACAGGAACAGCAGGAGCGACAGGAGCGACAGGAGCAACAGGAACAGCAGGAGCAACAGGAGCGACAGGAGCGACAGGAGCAACAGGAGCAACAGGAACATGTTCCTGTGATTGTAAATCGGTAGGTGAGTTGGTTAGAAATGGAACAATGGAAGTATTTACTGGAAATGTTCCTACTAACTGGTCTACTCCAGACGCAAATAAAATTTCAAAGGAATCACAACAAGGTAGAGTTCACTCAGGTGATTTCTCAGTAAACATATCAGATAGAGGAGTATTAACACAAAATATTGCAATATCAGGCGGATGCTTTTTTGAATTTTCATTTTTTGCAAGAGGAGAAGGAGCACAAGTAAGTGTAGAGGCTAAAGTAACATTTTTTAACGCTCAAAATGTAGGGACTACAGGTCTTATAATTAAAGTGAATGAACAAGATATTCCAAATAGTAATCGAGATTTTGGTTACTATCGTGGAATTACAAGTATGGCTCCAGCAAATACTACCTATGCAGAAATTAGATTTGTAGTTACTGCAAATGGTGGGCAGTCACTAGATTTAGATGATGTTTCTTTTGCCCATCAATAATGTAGTATATGTATTCATTTAGTTTTGTAAAGTAAACTAGTAGCCTTTGGTGCATAGAGTATCAAAGGCTACTAGACTATAATATAAAATATAAAGGAGAGACTATGATATCTATTAGTCTTTGTATGATTGTAAAAAATGAATCAGAAGTATTAGAAAGATGTTTAAATTGTGTAAAACATATTGTAGATGAAATTGTTATTGTGGATACTGGCTCTACAGATAATACTAAATCAATTGCAAAAAAATATACAGATAGTATTTATGATTTTGTATGGGAGGATGATTTTTCTAAGGCAAGAAACTTTTCCTTTTCCAAAGCAACAAAAGATTATATTATGTGGCTAGATGCAGATGATATATTACTTGAGGAGGATCAAAAAAAATTAATCCAGTTAAAAAGTACATTAAATAAAGATACTTCTGTTGTTATGATGAAATATAATGTAGCATTTGATGAGGAGGGGAATCCTACCTATTCTTTTTATCGAGAGCGCCTCGTATTAAATAGTATGAACTTTCAGTGGATAGGAGCAGTCCATGAGGTAATAGAGCCAAAAGGAAATATTATGTATAGCACCATTGCTATTTGCCATAGAAAATTAAAGAAAAGCGATACCAATAGAAATTTACGAATCTTAGAAAAATGTTTACAAGAAAATGGAAAATTAGATACAAGGCAACAGTTCTATTATGGAAGAGAGTTAATGTATCAAGGAATGTATGAACGTGCTATCACAGCATTAGAAACTTTTATTCAATTAGAAGATGGATGGATAGAAAACCGGATTGATGCTTGTAAAGATATGGGATTTTGTTATGGAAAGCTAGGAATGAAAGAAGAGCAATTAAGTATACTTTTTTATAGCTTTCATTTTGATGTTCCAAGAGGAGAGGTTTGCTGTGATATAGGACAATGTTTTTTAGAAAACAATCAGTATATGCAGGCAATTTATTGGTATAAGCAAGCATTAAATATTACTCCAAATACTACTTCAGGAGGATTTTATCATTTAGATTGCTATAGTTTTATTCCATATATTCAATTGTGTGTATGTTATGATAAGCTACAAAATATAGAAGAGGCATATAAGTATCATAATATGGCAAAAGAATGTAAACCAAATCATCCATCAGTATTATACAATGAAAAATATTTTCAAAGCTGTTTATAATGTTAATGAAAAACAGGGTATAATAGAAATCTACTATACCCTGCTATAAGCCATGTTGCTATTATGATATTTTTTATTAAATGTTACATCTTCTAAAAACCATTCTGGCATAACAAAATGGTTGGCAAGCTCTTCCGATTCAAATTCAACTTCAGCCAATAAAAGTCCTTCGAACTTGCCATAAAATACATCTAATTCAATGGTTAGGTGTACATTTTTCTCTACATTATTAATACAGTAAGAACAAGTATACGGTATTAAATACCGAGTTTTTGAAATAATATTACCGTCTACTTTCGTTAGCAAATGATTGTAAGATTCTTTCGTTAGGGGAAGATTGTATTCTTCTCGAACCATTAAACCTTTTCCTTTATAAGTTAAATAGTAGTTGTCATCTTCTTTTCGTATACGTACCACTGGTTCTCTACATAAGTAACCTTGTTCAATGGTATGATACTTATAATCTGATAAATTTTTTGGAACATAGTTAATTAAAAATTTACGTTCAATTTCCATAAGCATCTCCCTTCACATTTATTATTATAGTATATTTTTTCGCTTTAATACACTTTTTTATTAAAAAATAAGCAACATACTGGCTTTCCTATAACAACAAAGTGACGATACAATGTTATACATCGAAAGGAAGACCAATAATTAAGCCAATTACACTAACATTATACAGATTGTTAAGGTATTATAGCATGGGAGAATGAGGAATGCAAGAAAGCAAATAGTAGATAGTATGCATGATTATTCTAATAAATAGGTTTTGTATTTTTTATATTAGGAAAAAAATAGTTGTGATATAATAGTTTTTGTATTAGAATACTAATAATATTAAGATTCATGTGTAACTTAAGTTAGAGAGTATAATTAAGAAACATTAAATGTTATATAGGACCAATAGAAAAGGAGTTATAGTATAGTGGAAGATATAAACAAAGAATTTGTGGCAAAAAAGAGTGGACAAATAACAACAGCTTGCTTTATTCCAATTAAAGCAAATTCGGAGAGGGTCCCAGGAAAGAATTTTAGAGTATTAAATGGAAAAAAGTTATATCAATATATTATCGAACATGCTATGAAAGCAGATTGCTTTGATGATATTTATATTGATACTAATAGTGAAGAAATTAAACAATATGCATTATCTCTAGGATTAAATAGTATTGATCGAGAAGAAGGGCTGGCTTCTAATTCAAAAAATGGAAATGACTTAATTGTAAATCATTTCAAACGTTTTCCACAGTATGATTATTATTTTCAATTATTTGCAACTGCACCATTTTTACAGCCAAAATCAATTCGAGATTGTTTTACAACCTTAATTGAAAGTCCTAAATATGACTCTTGCTTTACTGCTACAAAAAATCACGGATTTTATTGGTTAAATGGACAACCAGTTAATTATCGTCCAGGAATTTTACCACGTAGTCAAGATATGGCTCCTATGATAGAGGAAACAACAGGATTATATGGTATAAGTAGAGAGGCATTAGAAAAGTATCGTTGTCGTATTGGAAGCAATCCATATATTTATGTTGTTGATAAATTTGAAGCAGTTGATATTAATACAGAGGATGATTTAAAAATGGCGGAGTATATAGGAGAGAATTACTGGCAAAATAAATAATTAATACTATCGGTATCATATATGAATGTAAAGATGTCCTATTAGAAAGACCTTTGCTTTTTTATTATGTGGAAAAAGTATGTAAAAAATTAGGATAGATTATGAAGATTACCTTAAAAAGGTGGTTATTAAGATAGTAATCCATTGCAATACACCCCAATATGTGGTAAACTACAAAAAAATCCTTTATTGGAGGTCAAAATGAAAGGTATTATTTTAGCAGGGGGAAGCGGAACACGTCTTTACCCATTAACAAAGGTAACATCAAAGCAACTATTACCAATTTATGATAAGCCAATGATTTATTATCCATTGTCTGTGCTTATGAATGCAGGTATTCGTGATATTTTAATTATTTCTACACCTGATGACACACCAAGATTTCAATCATTGTTAGGAGATGGACACCAATTTGGCATTGAGCTATCCTATGCAGTACAACCAAGTCCAGATGGATTAGCACAAGCATTTATTATTGGTGCAGATTTTATTGGAGATGATTCAGTTGCAATGGTACTTGGAGATAATATTTTCCATGGACATGGTTTAACAGAACGTTTACAGAAAGCAGCAAGTAAAAAGTCAGGTGCTACTGTATTTGGATACTATGTAGATGATCCAGAGCGTTTTGGTATTGTAGAATTTGATGCAAACGGAAAGGCGATTTCTTTAGAAGAAAAGCCTGAAAAACCAAAGAGTAATTATTGTGTAACTGGTTTATATTTCTATGATAATCGCGTTGTGCAATATGCAAAAGAATTAAAGCCATCTGCTCGTGGTGAATTAGAAATTACAGACTTAAATAAGATTTACTTAGAAAATGGAGAGTTAGATGTAACTTTATTAGGACAAGGGTTTACCTGGTTAGATACAGGAACTCATGAGTCTTTAGTGGAAGCTACTAACTTTGTAAAAACAGTAGAGCAACATCAACATAGAAAAATTGCTTGTTTAGAAGAAATCGCGTATTTAAATGGTTGGATTTCTAAAGAACAATTAATGGAAATTTATGAAGTTTATAAGAAAAATCAATATGGTGCATATTTAAAAGATGTTATGGATGGAAAATATATTGATAAATAAAAAATAATAAATAATTCTTATTTAATAGAGAAATTAAAAAATAAGCAAAAATTATATAACAAATGTACATTAGAAGTTACGTAAGTCTACTAGAAAGTAGGCCTATGTAACTTCTTTTAGAAAGATTACCATATAATAAATTCAATACATTCATATTATAAGATAGAGATGTGATTGGAGAAACTATATAGGTGATAATGTAATAATAAAGGTAAATCTTAGAAACTATTCGTTTAAGAAATAAAAGAAATAAAAGGAGTAAACTATGAGAGTGTTAGTAACTGGCGTAAAGGGCCAATTAGGATATGATATTGTAAAGGAATGTGAAAAAAGAGGAATAGAAGCTATTGGTGTTGACGTTGCAGAAATGGATATTACGGATGGGAATAAAGTAAAAGAAGTAATTACTAGTGCAAAGGTAGATGCTGTCATTCACTGTGCGGCTTATACAGCTGTAGATGCAGCGGAAGATAATGTGGAACTTTGCCGTAAAGTAAATGGAGAAGGAACAGAAAATATTGCTAAAGTATGTAAAGAATTAGATATTAAAATGGTTTATATTAGCACTGATTATGTATTTAATGGGGAAGGAGAACAATTTTGGCAACCAGATGAAGAAAGACAACCACTAAATGTATATGGTCAGACAAAATATGAAGGAGAATTAGCAGTAGAAAAATATTTAGAAAAATACTTTATAGTAAGAATTGCTTGGGTATTTGGCATTAATGGAAATAATTTTATTAAAACAATGCTTCGTCTTGGAAATGAGAGAGGAGCAGTTAGTGTAGTAAATGACCAAATTGGTTCACCAACTTACACTTATGATTTGGCTCGTCTCTTAGTAGATATGGTGCAAACAGAAAAGTATGGTAGATATCATGCAACAAATGAAGGACTTTGTAGTTGGTATGAATTTGCTTGTGAAATTTTCAAACAAGCTGGTATGGATGTAAAAGTAACACCAGTAGATAGTAGTGCATTCCCAGCAAAAGCAAAACGTCCAAAAAATAGTCGTATGAGCAAAGAAAAGTTAGTAGAGATGGGATTTGAATTATTACCAACATGGCAAGACGCATTAGGAAGATATTTAAATGCATTAAAGGAAAGTGAAAATTAGAAAAGATATAACAATAGGAAGAATAAAGTAAGAGGGATTTAATGAGCAATAGCAAAGAAAGGCAAGAAAAAATTAGAAAGAGGTATATTTTTTTAATATTATCTTTTATATGGATGGCAGTTATTTTTTATTTCTCTTCACAAAATGGAGATGAGTCATCAAAACTTAGTGGGGGGATAACAGAAGTTGTTGTACGATCTTTATATTCTAATTTTAATGAGTTATCACAAGTAAAGCAACAATCTATGCTAGATAATATTTCTTTTATTATAAGAAAAGGAGCTCACTTTACAGAGTATACGATACTAGGATTTTTACTCACTGGATTTTTTAATACCTTTTATTGGAGTGTGTTAAAAGGTAGACTTAGCGCATATGTAGTAGGTACAGTATATGCTATAACAGATGAGTTTCATCAAATGTTTTCTGATGGAAGAGCACCAAAAGTAATGGATGTAATGATAGATTCCTGTGGTGTTATATTTGGAATTAGTTTGTTTTTTTTCGCTATATATTTGATAAATAAATATAAAAAGAAACATAATACGTTACTAAAAAAATAGAAAATTGAGAAAGTAGGGGATAGAGTATGTCATTGTTATCAAAGAAAATGCAACCATTAGTAGAAAATAATTCTGCAATTCGAGCAATGTTTGAAGAAGGAAAAAGGTTGGCTTCTATTTATGGAGCAGAAAATGTGTATGATTTTAGTCTTGGAAATCCAAATGTTCCTGCTCCAAAAGAAGTAAAAGAGGCAATTATTTCTGTTGTAGAAGAAGAAAATAGCAATGTTTTACATGGTTATATGAGCAATGCAGGGTTTGAAGATGTAAGAAATGCCATTGCTCAGTCATTAAATCAAAGATTTCAAACAACATTTTCTTATAATAATATATTAATGACAGTTGGAGCTGCCAGTGGACTTAATATTGTTTTAAAAACCATTTTAAATCCAGGAGAGGAAGTAGTAACCTTTGCTCCTTACTTTTTAGAATATGGAAACTACGTAAACAATTATGATGGAAAACTAGTAGTTATTTCACCAAATCCTCCTAGTTTTTTACCTAAGTTAGAAGAATTAAAAGAAAAAGTAACAGAAAAAACAAAGGCAATTATTATAAACAGTCCTCATAACCCAACTGGTGTTATTTATTCGGAAGAAATCATTAGACAACTAGCTAGTATATTAGAAGAGAAAGAAAAGCAATATGGTCATTCTATTTTATTAATTTCTGATGAGCCATATCGCGAGTTAGTATATGATAATGTACAAGTTCCATTTGTAACAAAATATTACAAAAATGCAGTTGTTGTATATTCTTATAGCAAATCATTGTCCTTGCCAGGAGAGCGCATTGGCTATATTGTAATTCCAGATGAGCTAGAACAATCTCAAGCATTAATTCCAGCAATGGCAATTGCCAATCGTGTACTTGGTTGTGTTAATGCACCATCATTAATGCAAAAAGTAATTGGACGTTGTGTCAATGTAAATGTAGATATCGGTTTTTATGAAAGAAATAGAAATGAACTATATAATCATTTAATTTCTTGTGGATTTGACTGTGCTAAGCCGGAAGGAGCTTTTTATTTATTTGTAAAATCTCCAATAGAAGATGAAAGGGAGTTTTGTAGACTTGCAAAGGAAGAAAATATATTAATAGTTCCAGGAAGCTCTTTTGCTTGTCCAGGATATGTAAGAATTGCTTATTGTGTTTCTTATGAGATGATAAAATCCTCTTTACCAGCATTTAAGCGATTGGCAGAGAAGTGTAATATAAATTAATAGAGTAAAATATTTAAGGGTTCCAAAGTAATAGCATTTGCTTTGGGACCCTTTTAATGTGAACATTAATATAATAACATTAGAAAGATTATAAATTTAACTTCTTTTTAAATGATAATATAGTAGCAAAATAATAGATAATACATAATAACAATTGGAAAAGGAAAATAAAAATCAAGTATGCATGAAGACCTGTAACAGAGTTTAGGACTATGTATTCATAGCTACTAGCACCTAAACTAAAAATAAAAATTGCTGCCATAGATACAAATTGTATAATAAAGCTCATAACAATATAGGTAGCAATAGAAGCTAAAATTTTTTGCTTAGAAAAGCATTGCCCAATTGCCATACAAGCAAATAATACAAGTGGAGCATTAATAATTGCTAATAATGTAATGCCTCCTATCTCTATCGCAAATCCTAGTAATCCAAAGTATTCAATTGCTTTCAACATCTCTGGTATTACTCGTATAATTCGAAAAAATTCACTAGGCCCTAAGAAAATAATCTGTGCAATAACAAAAATAAGGAAAGAGATAAATTCCCAGATAACAGCATTGATTACTTTACTAAGTACTAAAGTAGATGTTTTAACTGGAAGGGTAAAGGTTAAAAATCCTTTATCAGTTAAAAAGCTTTTATAAAAATCTACGACAATAAAAATGATACATCCAAGAAATAAACCAACATTTGCTAATATGTATGCTACAAGGAAAAGATTAGCAAATAAGTTAAGTAATATAGCATTAGAATAATGTTCAATTTGCTTTATCATAGTTGCTGCTAATGATAGAACAAGAAGGCAGCCATAAGTAATCATAAATGGGCGATAAATATTTTTCATATCATATTTTAAAACTTTTTTTAACATCGAAATACCTCCCTAAAATATTCATCTACAGATTTGCCATGAGTTGCTCGTATTTCCTCTACTGAAGTATAGAGTGTAACTTGACCATTTTGTAAGAAGATAACATCATCTAAAATTTGTTCAATATCTGAAATTAAATGAGTTGCTATAATAACAGTAGCATTAGGATTATAATTTTGAATGATGGTTCTTAAAATATAATCTCTAGCAGCAGGATCTACGCCAGCAATTGGTTCATCTAAAATATAAAGTTTGGCATTTCGGCTCATAACAAGAATAAGCTGGACTTTTTCCTTTGTACCTTTTGACATAGTTTTCAAACGACTCTTTGGGTCAATTTGTAAAGATTCTAGCATAGAAAGAGCGCGACTTCGATCAAAGTCCTCATAAAAATCTTCAAACAAGTCTAAAATTTCATTCACTGTGTTAGACATATTTAAGTAGGTTCTATCTGGTAAATAAGAAATCACTTTTTTGCTTTCAACTCCAATAGGATTCCCATCAACTTGTATGTCCCCAGAAGATTTTGTAATTAAACCATTTAGTAACTTAATAAAAGTAGTTTTTCCGCTTCCATTTGGCCCAAGTAAGCCTACAATTCTCCCTTTTGGAATAATTAAATTCATTGGGAAAAGTGCAGTAAAACTACCATACTGCTTACTTAGATTTTGGCACACTAACAATGGTGTTAGTGATGTAGCATTTGTTTTATTCATACTTCTTCCTCCTTTAATACATCAGAAAGCAATGAAATAATTTCCGATGTAGAATAATTTAGCTTTCTCATTTTCTCACAAAATGTATGAACCTGTTCTTTTGCAATGGATTCACGCATTTGTGTAATAAGATTTGTATCAGTTGTAATATATTTTCCTTCCGTACGATTAGTAAAAATAATACCTTGTTGCTCTAATTGAGAAAGTGCTCGTTGCATTGTATTTGGATTAACTCCAGCAATAAAGGCAAAATCTCGTACTGATGGAAGTTTATCACCAGGTAAATATTGATTAGAAACAATTCCAAGTTTGATTTGTTCTAATAACTGGGTATAAATGGGACGATCAGAATCAAATTTCCACGCCATAAAAATACTCCTTTCTAAAAATGTAAAAACATAAGCAAATAATATAAATTAGTATAAAAAATTACTATATAAGAATTTTATAAAATTAAGTAATAATTATTGTATTAATCATTTAATACAATAATACAATAAACATATAATCAATGTCAATGCTTTCTATGGAAAATATTTACATATCAATAAAAGCAATAAAAGTGTAATAAATTTAAGTAAAATGTAAGGAACACATTATTTTTGATTTATAAAAGTATTGTTTACAATACTTTGTAAAGTCAATAATATAATATTTGATTATTATAATGTTAAAATTTAATGAGAAAAAGAATATAGATTTTTTATAGTACAAAATATGTCTGACGCAAAATTTTACATAGATTATACATAAATATACAAATATTTCACATAAGAAAGGTTTTAGATTTTACATACAAAAAGTAAAATTAGTATTGTAAAACACAAAGACCTTTTAGGGAGGAAAGTAATATGAGAAAATTTTTAGCGCTTGTAACAGCAGGGATTTTAACTTTTAGTTTAGTAGGATGTGGTGCAAAAGATACAACAGCTATTACCGTAGTATCTCGTGAAGAAGGCTCAGGAACAAGGGGAGCATTTGTAGAATTATTTGGAATTGAAGAAAAAGATGCGAATGGAAATAAAGTTGATATGACAACAGAAGATGCAGAAATTACAAATAGTACATCTGTTATGTTACAAACAATATCTGAAAATACAACTGCAATCGGATATGTTTCTTTAGGCTCTATGGACGAAACATTAGCAAAAGCAGCAAAAATTGATGGAGTAGAAGCAACAGTAGAAAATATTAAGTCTGGGGAATATAAAGTTGCACGTCCATTTAACATTGCAACTTCAGAAGAGGTAAGTGAAGTAACAGCCGATTTTATCAAGTTTATTATGAGTGAACAAGGGCAAAAAGTAGTAGAAGAAGCTGGATATATTAGTCAAGGAAATGAAGGTACTTATGAAAGTACAGGAGTAAGTGGTAAGATTACTATAGAAGGTTCTTCTTCTGTAACACCAGTTATGGAAAAGTTAAAAGAAGCATATGTTAAGATTAATTCAGGTGTAACTATTGAGTTACAACAAAATGATTCAACAACAGGTATGAATTCAGCCATTGAAGGTGTATGTGATATTGGTATGGCTTCAAGAGAGTTAAAAGATTCTGAATTAGAAGCTGGATTAAAACCAGTTGTAATTGCTATGGATGGTATTGCAGTAATTATCAATAAAGATAATACAAAAGATTCTTTAACAAGTGAAACTGTAAAAGGTATTTTTAACGGTGAAATTACTGACTGGTCAGAAGTAGAATAATAAATAATACCATTACTACAGGAAAAAGACAAAAGAAAATAGTAATAGTTGCCTAGGTAGAATCACATATTCTATCTAGGCAATTGGTAAGTAGATAGATAAAGAAAAGGAGTTAAGAAAATGAAAAATTTCAGAGAAAAATCAATGGAACTATTATTTCTTATTTGTGCATTGGTTTCTGTGTTTTCTGTTATTGTAATTTGTGTATTCTTATTTGCAAATGGAGTACCAGCAATGAAAGAAGTAGGTTTTTTTGATTTTATATTTGGAACAAAGTGGAAACCAAGCAGTAACTTATTTGGAATATGGCCATTTATTGTTGGTAGCGTATATGTAACAGCAGGAGCAATTATTATTGGAGTACCAATTGGTATTTTAACAGCAGTTTTTATGGCAAAATTTTGTCCACCACAATTATATAAGGTGTTAAAGCCAACGATTAATCTAATGGCAGGTATTCCATCTGTTGTATACGGGTTCTTTGGTTTAGTAGTAATTGTACCAATCATGCAACAAATGTTTGGTGGTAGTGGAAAAAGTGTATTAACAGCATCTGTTTTATTAGGTATTATGATTTTACCTACAATTATAAATGTATCAGAGTCAGCAATTCGTGCAGTACCTAATAGTTATTATGAGGGTGCATTAGCATTAGGTGCTACTCATGAAAGAAGTGTATTTTTTGCTATGTTACCAGCAGCAAAGTCAGGTATATTAGCGGGTGTTATTCTTGGAGTTGGACGTGCCATAGGAGAAACAATGGCAGTAATTATGGTTTCTGGAAATAAAACAAAAGTGCCAGGAAGTATATTTGCAGGTGTTCGTACATTAACTTCTAACATTGTTACTGAAATGGGATATGCTGCTGACTTACATAGAGAAGTGTTAATTGCAACAGCAGTTGTTCTATTTGTATTTATACTTATTATTAATTTAGCATTTTCAGCTTTAAAAAGGAGAAGTGAATAATGGAAGCTACTAATAAACAAACATTAAAGCAAAAACTAAAAAGTTATTCGAAAAACCCTCTTTCTCTTGTGTTATTTTTATTAGTGTCTTTATCGACACTTATTACCGTAAGCGTAATTATTTTCTTATTAGCATATATATTGATTAAAGGTATTCCACACGTTAATTTAGACATATTTGCATGGGAATATAACTCAGAAAATGTATCATTAATGCCAGCATTGATTAATACAATCATTATGACAGTAGTGTCTCTTATTATT